>NZ_JAKJJW010000013.1:0-90408 GCF_025669985.1 Brachybacterium atlanticum
GGGCCCGGGGCCGACGCCGCGGCGAGGCCCTCCGCGCCTCCGCCCCGATGCTCGCCGTCGTGCGCGCCCTCGAGGCCAGCTCCCTGCCCGGCCCCGACGGGGGGCGGGGCGGCACCGTCGACCCGCGCCGCGCCGTGGCCCGGCTCCGTGCCGCGCTCGCCGTCCTTCCCGAGGTGCGCGACGCGCTGCTCGAGGATCCCGAGCGCGAGCTGCGGCTCCGCCTCGCGCAGGCCCTCGAGGCCGTCGGCGACGTCGACGGGGCCGTGAGCCTCGCCCTCGACGTGCTCGAGCTGACCACGCAGCAGGCGACGGAGCGCGGCGAGGCCCCCGCGGATCCGTGGCGCCTGGAGACCGGGGCCCACGCCCTCCTCGCCCGCTTGCTCCGGCAGGAGCGGCCCGTCGTCGCCGCGCACCACGCCCTCGAGGCGCTCGGCGGGCTCGCCGACGTGGACGACCCCCCGCTGCGGATCGGGCTGATCACCTCCCTGCTGGAGGCGCTGATGGCGGCCGGCGCGACGGATCTCGCCGGCTTCACCGCAGGGCGCCTGCTCTCCCTGCAGCGCACCCTCGAGCAGGACCGGCTGCGGATCGCCCCGCTCCTGGCCGTCACCGCCCAGCGCCTCCAGGCCGAGCGGCTGGACGCGGCGTGGGTGCCGCTCGAGCAGGCCCGCGCCCTCGCCCGCGAGCACCGCGACCACCGCTCCCTGCTCGAGGCGGCGCGGCTGGCCGCGAGCCTCCACGAGCGCGCCGGCGACCACGCCGCCTCCCTCGGGGAGCTGCAGCGCCTGGCCGCGGCGGCGCGCTGGCTCGTCGACGACCTCGACACCCCGCGCGAGGAGCGCTCCGAGAGGCTGCGCACCGAGCTGAGCGCGAACGCCCTGGCGATGCGGCGGGCGCTGGACCTGGGCCGCTCCGGGGCGGTGCACGTCGCCGCCCGCGAGATCGAGCGCCGCACCCGCCCCGACTCCGGCTGGGACCTGCCGCCCGAGCTGTTGTGGGACCACCTGGTCGATGCCCGGATGGGGGTGCTGATCGTCGCCGGCGATGCGCTCGCCCGCGGCGAGCAGGGGACCGACCAGGCCGGCTACGAGGCTCGCCGCCGCGAGGTGCTCGACGCGATCGGGCGGATGCCCGAGGGGCACGACGCGCGCGCCCGCTACTGGGCGTCCTATCTCGACGACCGCCACGCCGACCTGCTCGCCCGGCGCGGCGAGACCGCAGCCGCGCGCCGCGCCGCCCGCCGGGCCCGCTCCGCCTACGAGGCGCTGGGCCGGGACGAGGACGCCGCCCGGGTCGCGAGGCTCGCGGCGGAGCTGGAGGCGGCTCGCGAGATCGGGGGCGGAGCCGAGCGGGCCGGGCACGGGGCGGAAGGCGACGCCGACGTGCGGGCCGGGCACGGGGCGGAAGGCGACGCCGACGTGCGGGCCGGGCGCGACTGCGAGGACGGCGGCGACGAGCGGGCGGCGAGCGCCTGAGCGCTCAGCTCCCGTCGGCCTCCCGCATCGTCTCCTCGAGCACCGCGATCACGGCCCGCGGATCCGTCGCCGGGTTCACGAAGGCGAGCCGCAGCGCGATCTCGCCCCGGAACGCGGTGGGCACGCACAGCATCGTCCCGTCCTTCGCCAGGCGCTGCGACCAGCGGCGATAGGCGGCAGGCGTCCATCCCGGCCGACGGAACACCACCACGGACAGCTCCGGCTCCATGAGCAGCTCGAGGTGCTCGCTCGCACGGATCGCCTCCGCGACGGTGCGGGCGGAGTCCAGGCAGCGGTCCACCGCCGCGGCATAGGCGGCGGTGCCGTGGGTGGCCAGCGAGTACCACAGCGGCAGGCCGCGGGTGCGGCGGGAGAGATGGGCGGCGAGGTCCGAGGGGTTGGACTCGCCGCGGTCGATCGAGTCGAGATAGGCGGCGTGCTGGGAGTGCGCGGCCGCCGCCGGGCGCGGGTCCCGGTACAGCAGTGCGCAGCAGTCGTAGGGGGCGAACAGCCACTTGTGCGGGTCCACGATGAAGGAGTCGGCCTGCTCGATGCCCGCGAAGCGCTCCCGCGCGCTCGGCGAGGCCAGCGCCGCGCCGCCGTAGGCGCCGTCCACGTGCACCCAGGCGCCGTGGCGGTGCGCGACCTCGACCACGGAGGCGAGGTCGTCGACGATCCCGGCGTTCGTGGTGCCGCCCGAGGCGACCACCGCGCAGATCCGCGGATCCTCCGCCAGCAGCGGTTCGAGCGCGGCGCCGGTGAGATGTCCGCGGTCGTCGACCGGGACCGTGACCACGTCCATGTCCAGCAGTCGCGCGGCGGAGGCGACCGAGGAGTGGGCGGTCGAGGCGCAGGCCAGCGCCCAGCCGCCGCCTGGGCGTCGGCCCCGCTCGCGCAGCGCGTGGTCGCGCGCGGTCGCGAGCGCCGAGAGGTTCCCCTGGGTGCCGCCGGAGACGAACACCCCGGCGGCGTCCGCCGGCCAGCCCAGCAGGTCCGCGAGCCAGCGCAGCACCTGGTTCTCGGCGAAGATCGCGCCGGCGCCGTTCTCCCAGATCCCGCCGAACACGTTCGCGGCGGAGACGACGGTGTCGAAGGCGACCGCGGCCCGGGTCGGCGCGGCGGGGATGTAGGCGAGGTTCATCGGGTCCTCGCTCGAGCGGGTCGCCGGCAGCAGCACCTCGTCGAACAGCTCCATCGCGCGGGCGGCGCCGATGCCGTCCTCGGTGATGGTCGCGCCCACCTCGGCCTGCAGCTCCTCGGCGCTGCGGGCGGTGGTCTTGGGGTCGGTGGCGACGGTGGTGTGCGCGGCCGCCCAGCGCAGGGCGAGGCTCACGGCCTCCCGCTCGTCGCCCCAGACCTCCGAGGGCTCGCGGTGGCGCTGCAGCGCGTCCGCGGCGCGGGAGAAGGCGGAGTCCTCCGCGGTCGGGGCCGTGCTCTGCGGTGCCGGTGCGTCGGGAGCGGGGGAGGGGGTGAGGGGCTGTGCGGGGTCCGGGATCACGTCCAGCATGGTCGCACGCGCGCGGCCGACGGGAGGGCCGGGCGGGGCGACCCGCCTGCTCGGTCCTGACAGGGACGTCCGCCTGGCGTAGCGTGGAGGCACCGGTCGAAAGGGGGCCCCGCCATGACGATCGGAGCCGACGGCCTCCCCGAGGAGCACGTGCATGGGCCCGGGGAGACGATCGCCGTGAGGGACAACGCCCGGGCCGGACGCTATGAGGCGGTCCGGGGCGGTGAGGTCGTCGGGATCATGATCTACGAGCGCACGCGGCGCCGGGTCGAGCTGATCCACACCGTCACCGACCCCGAGCACCGCGGCGAGGGCGTCGCCTCCGTGCTCGTGCGCACCGTGCTCGCCGAGGCGCGGGCCGCCGCCCTCCCTGTGCTGGTGATCTGCCCCTTCCTCGAGAGCTGGCTGCAGCGCCACCCCGATCAGGCCGTCGGCGTCATTGCCGAGGACTGAACACCGCACGGGCCGCGCCCCACCTGCGCCGCGCCTTCCCGAGCAGGCTCCTGCGCCCGCTCGGCTCGCGCTCGACCCTGCCCCGTTCCCCTTCGCACGGACCTGTTCCGCCGGCTCTCGCCTGGCCCCGCCCCTGCTCGCCCGGCCCATCGCGGCTCTCGCCTGGCCCCGCCCCTCCCGGCCCTGCTCTCGCCCCGCCGTAGGGGACCCTGGTCGAATAGTGGCGCATGGCGTACCTGTATGCCTATATAGCCGTAGTGGCACGCCATGTGCCGTGACCTGACCACGCCGCAGCCCCGCCGGCGCTCCGGCACGCTGGCATCCTGATGTGCCGAACCGGGGTCCTGGTCCTGGCGCGGAGCCCGCACCTGCTGAGGCCATCCTCGGCGACCGGCGGACCGAGGGGCGCGCCGACGGGTACCGTCGGACCATGGACGCCATCGACCTGCTCCGCGAACTCGCCTCCCGCCCCCGTCACGTGGCCGACTCGCTGCGCGGCCGACTGGGGCCCCTGGAGCTCGCCGCCCACCCCGGCGGGCACCCCAACTCGATCGCCTGGCTGCTGTGGCACACCGGGCGCGAGATCGATGTCCAGCTCGCCGCGCTCACCGGCCAGGAGGAGGTGTGGGCCAGGGGCGACTTCGGCGAGCGCCTCGGGCTCGGCGCGGAGGGGGACGCCGTCGGCTACGGCCACAGCCCCGAGCAGGCCCGCGCGATCGAGGTCCAGGACGGCGAAGGGCTGCTGGACTACGTCCTCGCCTCCCTCGATGCGCTGGAGTACTACCTCGACGAGCTCGCCGCCTTCGACCTCGGCGACATCGTCGACGAGGCCTGGGACCCGCCCGTCTCCCGTGGTGCCCGCCTGGTGAGCATCGTCGACGACGCGATCCAGCACCTCGCCCAGGCCTCCTACGTGCTCGGGATGCCCCAGCGCGGCTGAGCCCGAGCCGAATGCGCTGTGCCCGGCACCGCCCCCGTCTGGGGCCGGTGCCGGGCACAGGTGATGGCGGCCGGGGACGCCGGAGCGGGAACCTCCCGGGTCAGGCCGCCGCTGCGGCGGCGGAGGAGGCGCGGCTGCGGGAGCCGCGTCGGCCGCGCAGCAGGGCGTCGAGCGAGAGGCGTCCCGCCCCGACCGCGGCGATCGCGAGCGCACCGGCGCCGAGCGCGCCGACCAGCTCCCAGCCGCCGGCGTCGATGAAGACGCCCTGGGGGAGGTGCACCAGGAGCGCGGCGACGAGCATGTCGATCGCGAGCAGCAGTCCGACGATGCCGGTGAAGGCGCCGGCTATCAGCGCGATGCCGCCGACGAGCTCGACGATCGCGACGACGGGAGCGGCGATCTCGGGGGCCGGCACCCCCATGCCGCGGAAGCTCTCGGTCGCTCCGGCGAGGCCGAAGGTGACGAGCTTCTGGTAGCCGTGCGCGGCGAAGATCGCGCCGAGCAGGATGCGGGCCACGAGCAGGCCGAGGTCAGAGGCCATTCCGGTGCGGGACGAGGCGGCCATGGGGGTCCTTCCGTCGGGGGAGAGTGCCCGGCGAACGTAGAGGAGGAGCAACCCTGACTTCAAGGTTTGAGTGACCCGGCGAGGGATGCGCCTCATTCCCTCTCGGGATCCGGGGCCGCTGTGGCGGGGGCGGATCTGAAAAGCGACCGGAACCCACCGGCGCCGACGGGGACCGACCGGGAGCGGCCGGCGCGCCGCGAGCCCGTCGGCCGATCCGCCGTCCGACCTCTCCTCCCCATCGGCGCGTCCTCCACCGACGGAAGGATCACGTCCCGTCCGTCCGCGGGACTTCCTAGACTGGCTCGGTGACATCCACCGAAGCCTTCGAAGCCGGATCCGACCGCGCGCTGGAGCGCACCCCGCCCCAGGACCTCGCCGCCGAGCGTGGCGTGCTGGGCGGCATGATGCTGTCCAAGGACGCGATCGCCGACGTCGTCGAGACCGTGCGCGGCAACGACTTCTACCGCCCCGCGCACGAGATGATCTACGAGGCGATCATCGACCTGTACGGCCGCGGCGAACCCGCGGACCTGGTCACCGTCTCCGACGAGCTCTCCAAGCGCGGCGAGCTGCAGCGCGTGGGCGGCGGCGCCTATCTCGCGGACCTCATCGACATGGTCCCCACCGCCGCGAACGCCGGCTACTACGCCGAGATCGTGGTCGAGCGTGCCCAGCTGCGACGCCTCGTCGAGGCCGGCACCCGCATCGTCCAGCTCGGCTATGCGGCCGACGGCGGCGAGGTCGACGAGGTCATCAACGAGGCGCAGGCCCAGATCTACGCGGTCACCGAGCGCGGCCAGAGCGACGACTTCCTGCCGCTGGGCGAAGTGATCGACGAGACCCTCAACGCGATCGAGGCGACCCAGAACCGCGGCGGCCAGGTCACCGGCGTGCCCACCGGCTTCGCCGAGCTCGACGAGCTCACCCAGGGCCTCCACGGCGGGCAGATGATCATCTTCGCGGGCCGCCCCGCCATGGGCAAGACGACCCTCGGCATGGACGTGCTGCGCTCCGCCTCGATCCACAACGGCCAGACGTCGGTCATCTTCTCCCTGGAGATGGACAAGACCGAGATCACCATGCGCCTGCTCTCTGCCGAGTCGCAGGTGCCGATGAACCGCATGCGCGACGGCTCGATGGACGACCGGGACTGGCAGTCCATGGCCCGCGCCATGAGCCGGATCGCCGATGCGCCCCTGTTCATGGACGACTCCGCGAACATGTCGCTGATGGAGATCCGCGCCAAGTGCCGCCGCCTGAAGCAGAAGCACGACCTCCGTCTCGTGGTCATCGACTACCTGCAGCTGATGAGCTCGGGCAAGAAGGTCGAGTCCCGTCAGCAGGAGGTCTCGGAGTTCTCCCGGGCCCTGAAGCTGCTGGCCAAGGAGATCGACTGCCCCGTCATCGCGATCTCGCAGCTGAACCGAGGCAGCGAGCAGCGCACCGACAAGACCCCGATGATGTCGGACCTGCGAGAGTCCGGGTCGATCGAGCAGGACGCCGACGTCATCCTCCTGATCCACCGCGAGGACTACTACGAGAAGGAGTCCGCCCGCGCCGGCGAGGCCGACCTGATCGTGGCCAAGCACCGCAACGGCGCGACCAAGACGATCCCCGTCGCCTTCGAGGGCCACTACTCGCGGTTCAAGGACATGGCGCACTCCGGCGGCTTCAGCGGCTGACCCGCGGCGCCGACGGTGTCGCAGCGACGACGGGACCGCGGCGCCGACCCTGCAGGGACGACACGTGCGGTGACGTCGAGGACCTCCCCTCACCCCCGCAGCAGATCCCTCAGCGCCGCCTCCGGGGAGCGGGCCCCGTCCAGCAGCTCGGCCCGGCGGTACCGGGTGAACACCCGCGGGTCGATGGAGGAGCCGCGAACGCGGCCGCGCCGGTCCTGCCACTGCGGAGACCGTCCCCCTCGGCGCAGGCGAACGATCGGTCGGTGGCCGGCGGATCCGGTTGCCGAGTCCTCGGGCGGCCAGTACGTTCGAATCCCGACCTGATCCGGAGGCGTCCGATGGGCCATCCACTGCACCTCGTCATCGACGGTCAGCCGCACGACCTGACCGTCGACCCGCGCACCACCCTGCTCGACGCGCTGCGGGACCACCTGGGGAACATGTCCCCGAAGAAGGGCTGCGACCACGGCCAGTGCGGTGCCTGCACCGTGCTGGTCGACGGGCGGCGGCTGAACTCCTGCCTGCTGCTGGCCGTGTCCCTCGACGGCGCGGAGGTGCTCACCTCGAACGGCCTCGCCCCCGACGGAGAACTCTCCGCCCTGCACACCGCCTTCCTCGAGCAGGACGCCTTCCAGTGCGGCTACTGCACCCCCGGGCAGATCTGCTCCGCGACCGGCGTGCTCCGCGAGGCGGCCGACGGACACCCCAGCGTGGTCACCGACGACCACGGGCACGACCACCCGATCGAGCTCACCGAGGACGAGATCCGCGAGCGGATGAGCGGGAACCTGTGCCGCTGCGGCGCGTACGTCAACATCGTCGCCGCCGTCCAGCAGGCGGCCGGGGCGAGCACCGCGAGCGAGGGGACGGACCGATGAGACCCTTCGACTACGTACGTGCGGACGACGCCGCCGGCGCCGTCGCCGCGATCGCCGAACGACCCGGCGCGACCTACCTCGCCGGCGGCACCAACCTCGTCGACCATCTCAAGCTCGGCATCACCGCCCCCGATCTGCTGGTCGACATCGGCCGTCTCGACCTCGCGGACATCGAGGAGCTGCCGGACGGCGGTCTGCGCGTCGGCGCCATGGTCCGCAACAGCGATCTCGCCGCCGATCCGCGCGTGCGCCGCGACCACCCGATGCTCTCCCGCGCCCTCCTCTCCGGCGCCTCGGGCCAGCTGCGCAACGCCGCCACCACCGGCGGGAACCTGCTGCAGCGCACCCGCTGCGTCTACTTCCAGGACCCCACCACCCCCTGCAACAAGCGCGCCCCGGGCAGCGGCTGCTCGGCGCTCGGGGGCTACACCCGCTACCACGCGATCCTCGGCGCCTCCGACGCGTGCATCGCCACCCACCCCTCCGACATGGCGGTCGCGCTCGCCGCCCTGGACGCGACCGTGGTGGTGCTCGGCAGCGACGGCGAGAAGCGCCTGCCCCTCACCGCGCTGCACCGCCTTCCGGGGGACGAGCCCGAGCGCGACACGGTCCTCGAGCACGGTGACCTGATCACCGCCGTCGAGCTGCCCCCGCCGGACCGCGCAGCCCGCACCCGTTCCACGTATCGCAAGATCCGCGACCGCGCCTCCTACGCCTTCGCCCTGGTCTCGGTCGCCGCGGTGCTCGAGCTCGACCCGGACGCCGCGCGGCCCACGATCCTCTCCGCGAGGATCGCCCTCGGAGGCGTCGCCCACGCCCCCTGGCGCGCGCGCCGCGCCGAGCAGCTCCTCGCCGGGGCCCCCGCCACCCGCGAGAGCTTCCGCCGGGCCGCGGCGGCCGAGCTCGAGCAGGCCCGTCCTGCGGAGGGCAACGAGTTCAAGGTGACGATGGCCCAGGGCGTGATGGTGAGCGTGCTCGCCGAGCTCGCCGGCCTGGGCGAGGAGAACGAGGAGCCCCGTGATGAGTGACCTCCTGCGCGCCTCCTCGATCGGCACCCCCCGGGTGCGTCTGGACGGGCCCGACAAGGTGCGCGGCCTCGCTCCCTACGCCTACGAGCACCCGGTCGAGGATCCGCTCCATCTCTTCCCTCTGTGCTCGACGATCGCGCTCGGCCGCGTCACCGCCATCGACGCCACGGCCGCGCTCGCGCTCGACGGGGTGGTGCGCGTGATCACCCACGAGAACGCCCTCCGGCTCGCCGACACCGAGGACGGCGAGCTCGCGATCCTCCAGGACGACCGGATCGGCTTCCGCGGCCAGTACCTCGGCGCCGTCCTCGCCGAGACCCCGGAGACGGCCCGCCAGGCCGCCGACCTCGTCGTGGTCACCACCGAGGCCGCACCGCACGATGCCGTCTTCCGCCCGGACCACCCCGCTGTGCGCGAACCCGAGGGCGGCGCCGACGACATCGACACCGGTGACCTCGAGGCCGCGCTCGCCGCCGCGGACATCGTGGTGGACCAGCGGTACTCCACCCCGCTCGAGCACAACAACCCGATGGAGCCGCATACCACCATCGCCCGCTGGGACGGCGAGGAGCTCACGCTGTGGACCTCCACCCAGGGCGTGCACCCCGCTAGGCAGACCCTCGCCCCGATGCTGGGCATCGACCCCGAGCAGCTGCGGATCATCAGCCCGCACGTCGGCGGCGGCTTCGGCTCCAAGGGCCTGCCCCATGCGGACATGATGCTCACGGCGCTGGCCGCGCACGCCGTGCCCGGCCGCGCGGTGAAGCATGCCGTCACCCGCCAGCACATGTTCGCGCTGACCGGGTACCGGCCCGCCACCTCCCAGCGCTTCCGGATCGGGGCCCGGGCCGACGGCACGATCACCGCCTTCGGGCTCGAGGCGGTCTCCAGCTCCTCGCACACCAAGGAGTTCCCCGAGGTGGCGATCAAACCCTCCCGGCAGATGTACGCCGGCGAGCACCGCCGCATCACCCAGCGCGTGCTCCCGCTGGACATCGCCGTCCCCTCCTGGATGCGCGCCCCCGGCGAGGCACCGGGGATGGTGGGCCCGGAGATCATGATGGACGAGCTCGCCGAGGCCTGCGGACTCGACCCGATCGAGCTGCGGGTGCGCAACGAGCCGGAGCATGACCCCGACACAGGGATGCCCTTCAACCGACGCCGGCTGATCGACTGCCTGCGCGAGGGCGCCGACCGCTTCGGCTGGGCCGACCGTGACCCGCGGCCCCGCGCCCGCCGGGAGGGCGGATGGCTGATCGGCACCGGCGTCGCCTCGGCGACCTATCCCGCATCCCGGCAGCCCGGCTCGAAGGCCCGGATCCGTCACGAGGCGAGGGTCTACGAGGTGGGCATCGGCGCCGCAGACCTCGGCACCGGCACCTGGACCGCCCTCACCCAGGTCGCCGCCGACGCCCTCGAGGTCGACCCGGACCGCATCGCGCTGCGGATCGGCGACACCGCGCTGCCGAACGCGACCGTCGCCGGCGGCTCCACCGGGCTCGCCAGCTGGAGCGCGGCCGTGCTGGCCGCCGCGGACGCCTTCCGCCGCGAGCACGGCACCGCCCCGGCCGACGGCGTCGAGGCGATCGGGGAGGCCGCGGAGAACCCCGCCGAGAAGCAGTTCGCCATGCACTCCTACGGCGCCCAGTTCGCCCAGGTCCGCGTCCAGGAGGAGACCGGCGAGATCCGTCTGGACCGCATGCTCGGGGTGTTCTCCGTAGGGCGGATCATCAACCCCCGCACCGCCCGCTCGCAGCTCCTCGGCGGGATGACCATGGGGGTGGGGATGGCGCTGCACGAGAAGGGTGAGCTCGACCCCCGCTTCGGACACGTCGTCAACCACGACCTCGCCGAGTACCACGTGCCCGTCAACGCCGACATCCGCTCCCTCGAGGCGTACTGGCTGGACGAGGAGGACCCCCAGGCCGGGCCGCTCGGGGCGCGCGGCATCGGCGAGATCGGCATCGTCGGTGCCGCTGCGGCGATCGCCAATGCCGTCCACCACGCCACCGGGGTGCGGGTGCGGGACCTGCCCGTGTTCGGCAGCGACCTCCTGGCGCGGTGAGCGACGCGTCGTTCGACGGCCCCCGGCCGGCGGCCGCGTCTCCCGCCGGCCTGATCCTCGCCGCGGGCGCCGGACGGCGCCTGGGCCGCGGCCCCAAGGCACTGCTGCTCCTGCGCGGCGCCCCCCTGGTCGAGCACGTCGCGCGCGCCCTTCGCGAGGGCGGCTGCGCCGAGGTCGTGGTCGTCACCGGCGCGGACGCCGAGCGGGTGGGCTCCGTCGTGGACGGGATGCCGTGGGCGCGCACGGAGGAGAACCCGCGCTGGCACGAGGGGATGGGGACCTCCCTGCGCACCGGCCTGACCGCGATCGGCCCGGGCCGCGACGTGCTGGTCACACCGGTGGACCGCCCCGGGACGTGCGCGGCAGAGGTGGCCCGGGTGCTGGCCGCCCACCGCCCCGGCGGGATCACCGCCGCCGCCCACCGCGAGGCCTCCGGCGGGCTCCGACGGGGCCATCCGGTGCTGCTCGACGCCGCCTGGACCACCGCCGCCGCGGAGGCCGCGCACGCGGACGTCGGCGCCCGCGACCTGCTCCGCACCCGGCGGGATCACGTGCAGCTCGTGGACTGCACGGATCTCGACGACGGTGCGGACCTCGACCTCCCCGAGGACCTGTGGCGGCTGGACGTGCGGGGCTGACCTCTCAGCCGCGCGCAGCGGTGCGCGCATGCAGCGGACCGCTGCCGTCGCGCAGCGGCTCGACCGTGCGGCGCTCGGCCCGCACGGCCAGGATCTCCGCGAGGATCGCGATAGCCACCTCCGCCGGGCTCCCCGCCCCCAGGTCGAGGCCGATCGGGGAGCGCAGCCGCGACAGCGCCTCCCCGTCCACCCCGGCCTCGCGCAGCGCCGTGCGCCGATCGTGATCGCTGCGCCGGGACCCCATCGCACCGACGTAGGCGATGTCCAGCCGCAGAGCGGTGGCGAGCACCGGCAGGTCGACCTTCGGATCGTGCGTGAGCACGCAGACCATGCTGCGGGCATCGAGGTCACCGCGCTCTGCGGCCGCGGCGAGGAACCGGTGCGGCCAGGCACGCACCACCTCCGCCCCCGGGAACGCCGTGGGATCGGTGAACGCCGGCCGATGGTCGCACAGCGTGATCCGCACCCCGAGCGGCCGCGCCGCCTCCACCAGCGCCTGCCCGAAGGCGTTCGCCCCGCACACCACCAGGTGCGCGGGCCGGATGCGGGACTCGACGAAGAGATCGATCGTCGAGGCGCCCGCGGGGAGGCGGAGGGTGCCGGTGCGCGCCTCGCGGAGCATGGCGGCGACCCGGGCGCTCCCCGCCTCGAGCATCTCCGGGGGGAGCAGGGCCGTGAGCGCGCCGCGGATCTCCTCGGCCCCGTCGCCCGCGAGCAGGACAGCGTGCGGACCGTCGGCGTCCTCGCCCTCGGACCGGGCCGGGCACCGTGCGTCGTCGCCCTCGGGAGCGACCGCCGATAGAGCGTCGGGCCCGTGCGGCAGCCGGGTCACGTAGGCGGCGGGGGCGGGGTCGTCGACCGTGCCGAGGGGGCTCTGGGTCCCCGGGGGCGGGGGAGCGAACGGCTGGATCAGCACCTCGAGCGAGCCCCCGCACATCAGCCCGACGGCGAAGGCGTCCTCCTCGCTGAACCCGAAGCTCCGGACGCTGCTCCTCCCGGTCTCGAGCGCTTCGCGGCAGGCCTCGAGCACCGCCCCTTCGACGCAGCCGCCGGAGAGCGAGCCGTGCAGTGCACCATCGGTGCCCACCAGCATCGAGGTGCCCACGGGCCGCGGCACGGAGCCCTGGGCGGAGACGATGGTCGCGACGGCGCAGGGGACCGGATCGGAGGGCCGGGCGAGGCGCTCCCGGGCGCGGTCCAGGATGTCGAGCACCTCCTCACCCTACGCGGTGGCCCGGACCGGCACGAGGGTCCCGACCTCTCGATCGGACGCCTGGTCATCGCGCACTCTGCCTATGACTGGGATCACACCTGCTACGGTTTCCGGGAGCGCCGGTCCTGCTCCCCGGGCCGGGGCGACGAACAGAACGAAAGAGTTGTGTCCGTGACCACCCCGCCCTCTGCGGCCTCCGGCCCCTCGCCCGAGCCGGGCTCCTCGCCGGACCGCGGCCAGGCGCCGCATCCCGGCGCCCCGCCCTCCCCCACCCCTGAGCAGTTCCGGGCCGTCCAGAAGTCCGAGGAGTTCGGCCGCCTGCGCTCGAGCTTCCGCAGCTTCGCGATCCCGATGACCGTCGCGTTCCTGGTCTGGTACTTCGCCTACGTGCTGCTGTCCACCTACGCAGAGGGCCTGATGTCCACCCCGGTGCTGGGCAATCTCAACCTCGGCCTGCTGATGGGCATCAGCCAGTTCCTGATGACCTTCCTGATCACCTGGCTGTACATCCGCCACGCGAACCGGAACCTCGACCCGATCGCGGAGAAGCTGCGCGATGAGCTGGAGGGGGAGCACTGATGGAATTCGGCAACCCGCTCTTCAACATCGCGATCTTCCTCGCCTTCGTGGTGGTGACCCTCGCCGTGGTCATCCGCGTCTCCAAGCAGAACGTCACCGCCGGCGACTTCTACCACGGCGGCCGCGCGTTCTCCGGCCGGCAGAACGGCATCGCCATCGCCGGCGACTACCTCTCGGCCGCCTCCTTCCTCGGCATCGTCGGCGCCGTCGCGCTCTACGGCTACGACGGGCTGCTGTACTCCGTCGGCTTCCTCGTCGCCTGGCTGGTGGCGCTGCTGCTGGTCGCCGAGCCGCTGCGCAACACCGCGAAGTACACGATGGCCGACGTGCTGAGCTTCCGCATGCGCCAGCGCCCCGTGCGCACGGCGGCGGCGACCTCCACCCTCGCCGTCACCTTCTTCTACCTGCTCGCCCAGATGGCGGGCGCCGGCGCGCTCGTCTCGCTGCTGATCGGCATCGAGGGCCGCGTGGGCCAGTCGATCGTGATCGCCGTGGTGGGCGTCGTGATGATCGCCTACGTGCTGATCGGCGGGATGAAGGGCACCACCTGGGTGCAGATCATCAAGGCGGTGCTGCTGGTGACCGCCGTCGGCGTCGCGACGGTGTGGATCCTGGCGCTCAACGGCTTCAACCTCTCCGAGGTGCTCGGCAGGGCCGTCGCGGAGCATCCCGACGGCGCCGCGATCCTCGAGCCGATGCACCAGTACGGCTCCTCCGGCGCGTCCAAGCTCGGCTTCGTCTCCCTGGCGATCGCGCTGGTGTTCGGCGCCGCCGGCCTGCCGCACGTGCTGATGCGCTTCTACACCGTGCCGACGGCGAAGGAGGCCCGTCGCAGCGTGGTCTGGGCGATCGGGCTGATCGGCTTCTTCTACCTGTGCACCATGGTGCTCGGCTTCGCCGCCGCGTACATGGTGGGCGTGGACGTGATCGGCACCCTGCCCGGAGGCTCGAACTCCGCCGCACCGGCGCTCGCCTACGCGCTCGGCGGCACCGTGCTGATGGGCATCATCTCCGCGGTCGCCTTCGCGACGATCCTCGCGGTCGTGGCGGGCCTGACGATCACCGCCTCCGCCTCCTTCGCGCACGACATCTACAACGGCGTGATCAAGGAGGGCAGCGCTACCTCGGCGCAGGAGGTCCGGGTCGCCCGGCGCACCGCCGTGGTGATCGGCGGCGTCTCGATCATCGGCGGCATCCTCGCCGCCGAGCAGAACGTCGCCTTCCTGGTCTCGCTCGCCTTCGCGATCGCGGCCAGCGCGAACCTGCCCTCGATCCTGTACTCGCTGTATTGGAAGCGGTTCAACACCCGCGGCTCGCTGTGGAGCATCTACGGCGGACTCGGCAGCGCGCTGATCCTGATCACCTTCTCCCCCGTGGTCTCCGGCTCCGAGACGGCGATGATCCCCGGGGTTGACTTCGCCTGGTTCCCGCTGACGAACCCGGCGATCATCTCGGTGCCGCTGGGCTTCTTCCTCGGCTGGCTCGGCTCGGTCACCTCCTCGGAGCACGACGAGCTCAAGCAGGCCGAGATGGAGGTCCGCTCCATGACCGGCGCCGGCGCGGAGAAGGCCACCCAGCCGCACTGAGCCTCGAGATCCGACGTACGGCCCGGGCGGAGCACCCCTCTCGGTGCCCCGCCCGGGCCGTGCGCGGTGCTCGTCCCCTCCGGTCACCGGTCGCCATCCCATGTCAGCTGTCGGAAAGGGCTCCGATACCGACAGCTGACATGGGATGGCCGGGGGCGGCCCGGCGCTGAGCACCTCGAGACCGAGCTCTCAGGCGAGCGGCAGCCCGGACTCCGGGCGGGTCGCTCGGTCGTGTAGGTCGATGATCCGCTGCTCCTCGGCCGACGGGGCAGGGCCGGTCACCTCGAGCAGGCGGCACACCGCGACCTGCGCGGAGGCATCGCGGTAGCGCCGCACCCAGTCCTGATGCTCGGGGGCTGTGGCGGTGCGGGTGCCGAGCGACTCGAAGCGGTCGATCTCCACGCGCCACGGCTTCGGTGTGAGGAGGGCGCGATAGGTGTCGTGGACCCGGCTTAGCAGCATGTACAGCGGATCGCTGCGCACCGCCGCCGAGGAGTCGGGAGAGCAGTCCGGGCCGCTTCCCGGCCCGGCCGATCCTCGACCGCGACCGGCCGGCATCCTCCTGGGGGAGGTCGACGTCCCAGATCAGCAGCGCATCGGTGTTCAGCACGGCCGTGCCGTAGCGGTTGCGGGTCACCGCGGCGATCAGCGTGCCGTCCTCGCCATGGACCTCCTCGAGCAGCTCCTCCGGCAGGCGGCGGCTCGGGTAGTACTCCAGGCCCGAGTCGTGCTCCTGCTCGGGGCCGCCCGCGGCGACGAGCGCGTCCATGCGCTCGCGGGCATCGCGCCGGGCGTCCTCGACCGAGACGTCGGAGGAGCCGTGGATCGTCAGCGCGAAGGGGCCCTGCCCGGGGAAGGTGTGCGTCTCGCGGACGGCGGCCCAGTGGCGGGGGATCGGTTCCATGGCGTCGGCCGTACCGGCGCCATCCCATGGCAACTGTCGGAACCGGCACCGATCCCGACAGCTGGCACGGGACGGACCGGTGCGGCCGCTGGCGGTGCGACCGTCTCGCTCAGCCGAGCGAGGCCTCGAGGGTGATCTCCACGCCCGCGAGCGCCTTGGAGACGGGGCAGGTCTGCTTGGCCTCCTCGGCCAGGCGCTGGAAGTCGGCGTCCTCGATGCCGGGCACCTGTGCGGTGACGGTCAGGGCGATCCCGGTGATGCCGCCCTCGCCCGCGTTGAAGGACACCTTCGCGGAGGTGTTCATCGAGGTGGGCGGGGTGTCGTTCTCGGCGAGCATGTTGGAGAACTGCATGGAGTAGCAGGCGCTGTGCGCGGCGCCGATCAGCTCTTCGGGGGAGGTGGTGCCCTGCTCGGCGTCCTCCGAGCGGGCCTTCCAGGAGAGGTCCATGGTGCCGAGCTGCGAGGTCTCCAGGGTGGTGCTGCCGGAGCCGGAGATCAGGTCGCCGTTCCAGGCGGTCGAGGCGGTGCTGACGACGGTGCGGGGCATGGTGACTCCTTCGGTCGAGGGTCGCCCCCGCGCTCACGAGGGCGCTCTCCCTCACGCTAGCCCGGACCCGCGCCCACGTCGATGCCTGCCCGGGGAGCCTCGGCCGTCAGCAGGGGCGGGGGCGCACGACGGGTCCGTCCGCCCGCGCCCTTTCACCTCACTGCAGCGACTCGAACTTCCTCGCCCAGGCGGAGCCGATGGGGTTCGCGTCGGCGACCATGATCCCGAAGCGGTCCCCGGCGATCTCGGCGACCTCGGTCAGGGCCACGCGCCGCTCGTGCTCGGGGGAGTGGGCGAGGCGCCGCACCCCGTCCTCGAGGATCTTGCGGAAGGAGTCGGTGCGGCCCAGGTAGGCCACGAACGGGAGGCCGAACCTCTCCTCGTAGCGGGCGGAGAGGTCGCGCAGTGCCTCCACGTCCTCCTCGGCGAGGCTGTCCAGGGCGAGGGAGCCGACGTCCTGGCTGATGCTGCCGGCCTGCTCCTCGTCGGCCGTGACCAGGGTGGCCATGTCCGGATAGGCGCGCACCAGCGCGTCCTGCTCGGAGCGCTCGGCGGTCAGCACCGCGTCCTCGATCGCAGCGCGCAGCGCGGGCGCGTCGGCGAAGGGGCGTGCCTCCCAGGCCCGCTCGAGCGGCCAGGTCGCGCCGTTGAACAGGGTGCCGAAGGTGCCCACGAACGCGTCGCGGTCCATGGCGTTGACGTCCTCGATGCCGATCCGTCGGCCGGCGGCGTCGGTGGCGACGTTCGCGCCGCGCTGGCGGCCGAGGTGGAAGAACAGGATGTTCAGCACGATCGCGGTGAGCGCGCCGACGGTCACGCCGGAGGAGACGAACACCTGCGCCCAGGAGGGGAACACTCCCGCGATGTCGGGCTTGAAGCTCACCAGCATCGCCAGGCCCAGCGAGGTGCCGACGATGACGGAGTTGCGGTTGTCGGTCAGGTCGACCTTCGACAGGGTCTGGATTCCGACCAGCGCGACCGAGGCGAACAGGGCGAGCGAGGCGCCGCCGAGCACGGGGGAGGGGATCGCGGCGACGACCGCGCCGGCCTTCGGCAGCACGCCGAGGACGATCATGATCACGCCGGCGCCCGCGACGACCCAGCGGGACTTCACGCGGGTCAGGCGCACCAGGCCGATGTTCTGCGCGAAGCAGGTGTAGGGGAAGGAGTTCAGCACGCCGCCCAGCAGGGTGGACAGGCCGTCGGCGCGGATCGCCTCGGAGATGTTCTTCGGCCGGATGCGCTTGCCGACGATCTCGCCGGCGGCGAAGACGTCGCCGGTGGTCTCCACCATCGTGATCAGCATGACGATGATCATCGAGATGATCGCGGTGAGCGAGAAGGTGGGGATGCCGAAGTAGAAGGGGGTGGTGACCCCGAAGGCGGAGGCCTCCGTGACGCCGCTGAAGGAGGTGTCCCCGAGCAGCACGGCCACGGCGGTGCCGATCACCAGGCCCAGCAGCACCGCGATCGTGCCGAGGAAGCCGCGGAAGAACCGCTGGACCAGGACGATCACGGCGAGGGTGCCGAGCGCGTAGAGGATGTCGCGGGTGGCGGGGACGCCCTCGGCGTAGTTGGTGATGTCCCCGGCGGAGACGCCCAGCAGCGTGATGCCCATGGTGGTCAGCACGGTGCCGATCACGACCGGCGGGAAGAACCGCAGGATCTTCGCGAAGTACGGCGCGACCAGGAAGGTGAACAGGCCCGCGACGATGATCGAGCCGTAGATCATCGGCAGGCCCTCGGCACCGCCCTCGCCGCCGGTGGCCGCCAGGCCGATCGCGATGATCGGGGAGACGGCGGTGGTGGTCACGCCCTGGATGATCGGCAGGCGCACGCCCACCTTCCAGAAGCCGACGGACTGGATCAGGGTGGCGATGCCGCAGGTGAACAGGTCCGCGTTGATCAGGTGGATCGTCTGCTCGGGCGTGAGGCCGAGGCCCGAGGCGATCAGCAGCGGCACGATCACGGCGCCCGCGTAGAAGGCGAGCACGTGCTGTATCGAGAGCACGGTGAGCCGGCCGGGCGGCGGCACCTGGTCGACGGGGTGCACGGCGCGAGGGGCGGTCGCGTCCGGGGCGGGGGCGGCGGCGGAGGTCATGGGCGTCCTAGGGATCCGTCGGGCGAGGGGCCGACGCAGGGGTGGGGGCGGGCCCGGCGCACCGGGCCGCGCACCAGCGTAGGCCGGGGCGGGCGGCCGCGGCCTCCCCGTTCGGCCCGCGACCGGCCCTTCCGAGGGCCGATCGGGCCCCTGACCGGCGCGGCGAGGGCCGACGTGAGATCGATGGCACCGGATGGAACAACGCCCTGGCCGATCGCGGCGGGGAGGGGTACAAGGGAGGGGTGAGCACCCCCGAGCAGTCCGACGACCCGTCCTCGACGACCTCCGTCGGCGCGGTGCTCGCCCTGCTCGCGGTCGCGACGATCGCGGTGAACCTGCGCCCCGGCGCGACCGGCGTCGGACCGCTGATGGAGCCGATCGTCGCCGCCTACGGGCAGGGACCGGCCGCCTCCGGCCTGCTCACCGCCCTGCCCTGCCTCGCCTTCGGCGCCCTGGGCCTGCTCGCCGTGCCGATCTCGCGCCGCCTGGGCCTGACCGGCTCGATCGTCGCCGCCTTCGTGCTCTCCGGGGTCGCGCTGCTGCTGCGGCCGGGCACCGAGGTGTTCTGGCTGTTCGTGGCGCTGTCCGTGCTGGCCCTGATGGGGCCCGCGCTCGGGAACGTGCTGGTGCCGGCGTGGATCAAGCTGCACGGCGGACGCCGCACCGTGGGGCTGATGACCCTGTACAGCGTGGTCCTCGCGATCGGCGGCTCTGCCGGGGCGTCCCTCGCCGTGCCGCTCGCGGGCGGCGCCGCCGACGGCTGGCGCGGCTCCCTGCTGTTCTGGGGCGCGGTGATGGCGCTGCCGATCGTGGTGTGGGCCGTGGTCCTCACCCGCACCGGGCACGACTTCCCGCCCGCCCCGCCGAGCGCCGGCCGGGACGGCGCGCCCCGCGCCTCCCTGCTGCGCTCGCCCACCGCGATCGCGCTGACCTTCATGTTCGCGCTCCAGTCGCTGAACGCCTACACCCAGTTCGGCATGCTCCCGCAGATCCTCGCCGACGCCGGGATCAGCCCCGCCAGGGCCGGGATGCTGGTCGGCGTGATCTCCGGCTGGGGCCTCGTGGGCGGGCTCGTGATGCCGACGGTCATCGCCCGCGCCCCCGGATTGCGCTTCGTCGTGGCGAGCTTCGGCGCGCTGACCACGATCGGCTATCTCGGCCTGCTGCTCGCCCCGACCGTGAGCCCCCTGCTGTGGGCGTGCGTGCTCGGGATCGGCAGCTTCGCCTTCCCCACCGCGATCGCGCTGCTGCCCGCCCGCACCCGCTCCCCGCAGATCACCGCCCGCCTCTCCGGCGCGACCCAACCCGTCGGCTATCTCCTCGCCGCGATCGGCCCGATCCTCGCGGGCGTGCTCCTGGACGCGACCGGCTCCGCGGCGGTGGTGCTGTGGTTCCTCGCCGGCACCGGCGTGCTGCTCGCGATCGCGGGCTTCCGCGCCGGGCTGCCCCGGATCGTCGACGATGAGCTGGCCGGCTGAGCGAGGGCCGACCGGCCGCCCGCCCGCCGGTGCGCCCGGCAACTCGGGGCGCTCCGACGCGCCGCCGCGGATCCCGTGGGAAGATGCCCCCATGAGCCTCGTCCGCACCCTGCGCATCCTGGCCTCGCAGCGGCCGTCCCTGCCCCCTCGCTCCGTCGCCGACCCCTCGCGGGTGCGCCGTGTGCGTTACGACCACGTGCCCGTGACCTGGATCGATCCCGACCTCGCGAGCACCGCGACGATCGTGCACCTGCACGGCGGCGCCTACGTGCAGGGCGAGTCCCGCCAGACCTGGGAGTGGCTCGAGGAGGTCGCCCGCCGCGCAGGCACCGCCGGGGCGATGATCCACTACCGCCTCGCCCCCCGCCACCGATACCCGGCCGCGGTCGACGACGTGCTGCGGGCGCTG
Organism: Brachybacterium atlanticum; assembly: GCF_025669985.1. Lineage (NCBI taxonomy): Bacteria > Bacillati > Actinomycetota > Actinomycetes > Micrococcales > Dermabacteraceae > Brachybacterium > Brachybacterium atlanticum. Next base: position 20,049 of record NZ_JAKJJW010000013.1, read on the forward strand.
GCCGACATGCAGCGCGAGACCGTGCTGCGCCCGCATCGCTGGGTGCTCTCCGGGGACAGTGCCGGGGCGGGGCTCGCGCTCGCCGTCGCGCAGATCCTCGCCGCCACCGGGGTCGACGCCCCTGCCGCGCTGCTGCTCGAGTCGCCCTGGTCGGACCTCTCGCGCGAGGACCACGGGGAGGAGAGCCTGAAGGTCGCCGCCCGCCTCTACGCCGGTGCCGTGCCCCGCACCGAGCCGCGGCTCAGCCCCGCGCTCGGGGACCTCTCCGGTCTGCCGCCCGTGCACCTCGTCGGCGGGGACCGCGACCCGCTGGTCCACGACTGCCGGCGCCTGATCGCCGCCCTCGCCGAGGCCGGCGCCGAGCACGAGGTCCTCGAGCTGCCCGGCGGCGGCCACCAGGTCGCCGTCGCGGCCGACGGTCCAGCTGCGCAGGAGGCGCGACGCTTCCAGATCGCGGCCGTTCGCGCGGTCCTCGGCATCGACGCACGCGCCGCCCGCTGACCTGCCGCGACAGCACCCGCCCGGCCGGCGGTGCGCGTCGGCCTCCAGGGCACCCGCGCAAAACATGACGCTGTTCAGAATTCCTCGCGGGAGAGGGGTTATCCTCTCGCCATGAGCGGAGCAGACCGAGGGGTCGGCGGAAACGTGATCTGGGACAGCAGTCCGCGGGCGGTCGCGCGGGTGCGCGATGCGGTGGTCGGGCATGCCGCGACCGGGACGCTGCGCCTGGTCGTCCAGCAGCTCGCCCTCCACGAGGAAGGGCGCGAGGTCGGCGTCCACGAGGTCATCGACGCGATCCTCGATGTCGGCGGGAACCTCGTCGCCTACCCGGTGCGGGAGGCGGTGCGGGCCGATGCCGCCGCCTCCGCCGCGCTGGACGGCGCCCTGGCCCAGCTGCGGGCCGACATCGCCGAAGAGCTCACCTCTGCGGTCGACTCACTCGAGGTGGTGCTGGACCGCGACGGCCGCCGCGAGGTGAGGTTGATGCTGCAGGTCGAGGTCTCCCCGGGCGAGCTGGAGGACGATCCCGCCCCCGACGCCCTGCACGACGGCGACTTCCACATCCACCACCACGCGCCCGCGCTCGACGACCTGCGCGACCGGGTCGCCGAGCCGTCGCCGAGCCCGCTGCGGCGCGTGCTGGGCCGGATGCGCGCGAGCCTCGCGCACCGACGTGCCTGACGCCCCGGGATGTCTGTCGGTCCGGGGCGCCTGATGCACCGAGGCGCCCGGCGCTCCGGGGCCTGACGCTCCCCGTCAGCTGCTCTCGACGAGCGGGGCGGAGGCGTGCACGCCGGTCCCGTCCGCGCCGGGGCCCGGGCACATCCCCGCGGCGGTCGCGCCGGGCAGCGTGAGCCCCATCGCCGCGGCGAGGGTCACGCCGAGATCCGCCCAGGAGCCCTCGACCCCGGCCGGCGGCAGCCCGGGCCCCTGCGCCAGGGCGACCGCCGGGGCGGAGGGGTCGCTGACCGCGCGCGGCCCCGCGTAGTAGGGGTCATCGCCCTCGACCAGCGGACGATGGGTGGCGGAGAGGCCGAAGACCGTGCCCGAGGTGCCCTCGAGCACCGCGACCACGTCGGTCTCGGCGGTCGCGCCGACCCCGTCGTCCACCGCACGCAGCTGCAGGCGCGAGTGCGCGGCGAGCCTGGTGAGGGCCTCGAGGGCGATGTCCCGCACCGCGGTCCCCTGGCCGTGGCGCACGTGCACCACGCCGCGCGGCCCGTCGGGCCAGACCAGGACGCGGGAGTCCTTCAGGCGGGTGCCCTCGGTGCGGACGAGCCCCTCCGCGGCGAGCACGGCATTGGGGTGCACGAGCAGCGCGGCGGGCACCAGCCGGCGCCCCGGGACCAGGAGCACGCGGTCCTCGGGACCGGGGGAGAAGGCGCCGAGGATCGCCTCGATCTCCTCGGCCGCCTCGCGCAGCGCCCGCGTCGCGGCGGGGGCGTCGAGCCCGGCGGCGCGGCGCGCGATCCCCAGACGGCTCAGCCGCACGGCGAGCAGGTCGATGCGGTCGCGGGCCAGGGCCTCGACGGCGATCTCGGAGACGAGCTCGTCGGGGACGGCCTGGGAGAGCTGCACGCCCATCTCGCGCCGCGGCGCGAGATGGTCGGCGACCATCCGCGGCGAGCTAGTGCGCTCGGTCATGTCCCAGCGGTTGCGGTAGCGGCGCAGGTCCTCGACCAGCGGCAGGCACAGGTCGATGTCGCCGCCGGCCGTCGCGGGCCACTGCAGCGCGGCGGTGCGCAGCCCGGCCTGTCGCGCGGCGGTGAAGAGGCTCGGCGTCGCCATCGCCTCGGCGTACCAGGTGGAGCGGCTCTCGGGCCGCTCGGGGTCGAAGGGCTGCTCGGTCGCGACGCCGGTGCGCGCGACGGTGGTGCCGGCGACCAGGGTCGCCAGCGCCGGGGCGGGCTCCGAGGGGCCGCCCGCCCGGATCCGCAGCGGCGAGGCGGCGGCCGCGAGCGCCGCCAGCGGATTGCTCGACCCGTGCTCGGAGCGTGCGCAGTCGGCCAGGTCCTGCTCGTCGAGCCCGTCGACCGCGATCATCAGGGTCCGCCCCGAATCCATGTGCACCCCCGAGTGTCGTCCGTCGCCGTGACGGGAACCCTAGGGGCGCAGTCTTGCCGCGGTGCGGGGCGTGGATGAGCAGGCGGTCACCGCGAGGTGAACAGGAGGCGACCTGCGCGGCAGGTCGCCTGGGATCGCGCGGCGGACCGTCCCGAGGGAGGTCAGCGCAGCTCGGGGTCCGAGACGTCCGCGCGGCCGGAGTCCGCGTCGAGGCGGCGCCGGATCAGCGCGGCGCGCCCGCGGTCGCGGTCGACGGCCCTGTCCACGAGCGGCGTGGTGTCCTGCTCGGGCTCGTCGGGCTGCAGCACCAGCCACACCACGAAGCCGATGGTCAGCAGCAGGCAGCCCGCGCCCAGCAGCGCCATCAGCGGCCAGGTCGCCGCGACGGGGTCCCAGAACGAGCCTTCCGCCGGGGCTGCGTGAGGCGGTGCGGCGAGAAGCAGCGCGTCCACGGGCACCCCCTCAGGTCGGGACGGTCGGGCCGGGCACGCGCCCGGGCGGCAGGGATCCCCGTCAGCATAACCTCGGTCCGAGCGCTGAGGTTATGCTGGGAAATCATGGCTGACGTTATTGTCGGGCGCTTCGCGCTCATCGACCTGATCGCCAAGGGCGGGTCCGGGTCCGTGTGGCGCGCCTGGGACTCGAAGACCCAGGAGCTGTGCGCCGCGAAGGTCCTGCGTCAGCGCGATTCCGCCGACCTCATGCGCTTCGTGCGCGAGAAGGGCGTCAGCTTCGACCATCCGCACCTGCTGACCCCCTACGGCTGGGGCGCCGAGGACGAGCACGTCGTGATCGCGATGCCGCTGGTCTCCGGAGGGACGCTCGAGTCGGTGATCAAGACTCGCGGCAAGCTCGCCGAGCCCGCCGTCGTGGTGATCCTCGACCAGCTGCTGGACGGGCTCTCCCATGTGCACGCCGAGGGCTGGATCCACCGCGACGTGAAGCCCGCGAACATCATGTTCGAGCCCCGCGGGCGCCAGTTCCCCGTCTCGCGCCTGGCCGACTTCGGGATCGCCGTCCACGAGACCGACGTGCGCTTCACGCATGTCGGCATGGTCAACGGCACCCCCGGCTACATGGCGCCGGAGCTGTTCGCGATGGCGGAGCCGGCCCCCTCCCACGACCTCTACGCCGCAGGCGTGGTCGCGCTGGTCGCGCTGAACGGGCCGATCAAGCTGCACGACGGCGCCTTCCGCCCCGACGAGCTCACCCAGCTGCTGCGCGGCGTCACCCCGAAGCTCTCCGCCGTGATCCGCCGCCTGGTCGCCGCCCAGCCCGAGGACCGCTACCAGGACGCCGACGCGGTGCGCCGCGATCTCCCGCGCGTGCCGCCCGGCTACCCGCTCACCCACGCCGACGGCGCGCCGCTGACCTTCCAGGACACCCTGGACCCGCTGCCGCCGAACGCCCCGGGCGCGGTCCGTCCCGAGCGGCCCGCCGCCCAGGTCGCGCCCTCCTCGATGGAGGCGATCCGCGCCGGTCAGGTCCAGCAGGGCTTCTCCGTCGGCTCGGCCTCGCCGCAGACGGGCCCGCAGTGGGCGCAGCGACCCGGTGGTGCGACCGCGGCCGGTCCGGGGCAGGGAGGACAGGGGCCGGGAGGACAGGGCGCGGGCGGTCCCGGCACCCGCCCCGGCCAGCCCGGCCCGGGCACCTCGCCCCACACCTTCGCCGGCACCACCACGACCATCGGCGGCCCGACGGGCGGACGCCCGCCGCGCGACCGCAGCACCATGATCGCGATCGGGCTCGGCGCCGGCTCCGCGCTGGTGCTCGGCGTGATCGTCGCGATCGTGCTGCTGGTGGTCTTCGACGGGAACGCGACCGCCCTGCCGGAGGGGCCGGCGGCCGACGGGACCGTCATCGCCCAGGTGGTCTCCCAGGCTGAGGGCCCGGTCCAGGCTGCGGGGGATCTCCCCGCCGCCGACGAGCACCCCGCGGACTGACACCCGGACTCGCACCCGGCGTTCCTTCGGAGCGGCAGGGCCCGACACGGACTGCAGGAGCCCGCCCTGAGGCGGGCCCCCGTCCCCGCGCCACGATCAGCGCGCGATGGTGTCCAGGGACTGCACGAGCCCCTCGCGCCGCGGGTCCATGAGCAGCTCCACCTGCAGCGCCGACGGCGCCGTCGCGGCGCCGTCGGCGGGCGCGACACCTCCGACGGACCTGGCAGCACCGGCAGCCGCCCCGCCGCCGCTCGCGCTCCCCGCCGAGCCCGCGCCGCTCGCCGAGCCTGCGCCGCACCGGGCGGGCACCGTCCAGCGCAGCCGCGCCCGGCTCAGCACCTGGGCGTCCCGGACCCGCAGCCCCTCGAGCGCCGAGGTGTCGAGCCCGGTCGCGACCAGCGCCTTCTCCAGCCGGCGGCGTCGCTCCGCCCGCGGCACGTCCAGGTCCATGTTGTCCGCGAACCAGGCGTCGGCCAGGCCGTCCTCGCCGGTGCGCATCCAGTCCAGCGCCGCGCGGGCCGCCTCGAGGGTGCGCGGCGCCGCCTCCGGCGCGCGACCGGCCAGCAGCTCCGGCGCCTCGCGCTGCAGGATCCGCAGCGCCTGCATCGACAGGGGAGTGGCCGGGGCGTACTTCGAGTTCGCCAGCGCCACCACGCCCACGCCGGAGTCGCGGTGCCAGACCATGAACGAGCCGTAGCCCGGATAGCCGCCGGAATGGGAGATCACCTCGCCCAGGTCCGGGAAGTGCTCGATCACCAGGCCGAAGCCGTAGCCGCGCACCCGGTCGAAGCCGGGGGAGATCCCGTCCTGTCCGGCGGGGAGCGGCGCGAGCGCCTGATGGCGGTGCAGCTGCTGCATCTCCCGGCGGGAGGCGGTCGCGAGCGGTCCCGCCCCGCGCGAGGCGCTGTCGGGAGCGTCGGCGGCGGAGAGGAAGCGCACCCAGGTCGCCACGTCGTCGACGCTCGAGAACAGCCCCGCCATCGCCCCGTACACGCCGGGGGAGTCCAGCGGCACGGCCTCGAAGCGGGTCGCGTCGGTGCGGTCGGCGAGCCGGTGCCCGGTCGCGAGACGGCCGGTGTCGATCTCGCCGGCGGACCAGCCCGTGGCCGTGAGGCCGAGCGGGTCCAGGAAGCGGCGACGGATCTCGGTCGCGTAGTCCGAGCCGGTGACCTCGTCGATCACCCGGCCCAGCAGCGCGTAGCCGGTGTTGGAGTACTCGAACCCGCCGCCGGGGCGGTGCACGTGGCCGAGCCCGCCGCGGAGCACGGCGGCGAACTGCTCGCGGGTCATCGCCTCCTGGCGGTCGCCCCAGGGGTTGTCGGTGATCAGCCCGGCGTCCATCGTCAGCAGGCGGCGCAGGGTCGGCTCGCGGTCGTCGTCCGCGAGCTCGAACGCACCCTCCGCCTCGGGCACGTGCGCGGAGATCGGGTCGTCCAGGGTCAGTCGGCCCTCGTCGCGCAGGGCGAGGATCGTCGCGGAGGTGAAGGACTTCGTCATCGAGGCGATGCGGGAGACGGTCGCGCGGTCCATCGGGGAGGAGCCGGGGGCCGGGCGGCCGTCCGCGAGCTCGCGGTGCCCGGCCGCGCCGTGGGTGAGGATCGCCTGATCGTGGGCGTGGCCGCCGATGATCGCCCAGGTCACGCCCGAGGTGCGGTGCTCGGCGACGGCGTTCTCGGCGAGGGCGGCGATGGCGGTGACCGCCTCCGCGGGGACGTGGGGACGGGGGCTCTCGGCGCTGGACGGCATGGCTTCCACTGTAGTGCGGCGCGGCGACCGCGCCGACCGGATGCGCTGCCGCTGTGGACGGCCCGATCGCGGCCGCGCTGCGGGCGCTCAGCCCCGCTCCGGGTCTTCGCCCGTCCCGTCGACAGGCTCCCCGCTCGTCCCGTCGACCAGCTCCCCGCCCGGGCCTCCGCTCGATGCCTCCGCGGTCCCCGCGTGGTAGAACGCGGCGATGATCGCGGCGGCCTCCTCGCCGACCACCTCGGCCAGGCGCGCGGGATCGGTGTGCCGCGCGTCGTAGGGCGCAGGCTCCGGCGCCGCCTCCCCCTCGTCCGACGCGTCCGGCGCCCCGTCCCCGGCGTCGTCCGTGTCCTCGCCGCGGGGCGGGCCCGCGGCGCCCGCCGCCGGGGCCACCGGCGCGACGAGCTCCTCGAGCCGGAACCCGCGCAGGGTCAGCAGGTGCACGGGATGCTCGTCCACCGCCTCCACGAGCACGTACACGAGCGCGGAGACGTGACGGCAGGGACCGGGCCAGTCCAAGCAGTCGCAGTCGTGGGAGAGCTCGGCGGCGTCCCGCGGCAGCAGCGAGAGCATCGAGGGAGCGAGCTCGGCCTCGATCTGCTCGGGATAGGTGCCGGCGGCCAGCCGCGCGGGCAGCTCGGGGTGGGCGCGGGCGACCTGCAGGAACACCTCCCGGTCCCCGTCGCGATAGGCGGGCAGGTCCAGACGGGCCTGGTGCAGGCCGCCGTCGAGGTCCTCGACCGCGGCGCGGGCGGCGCCCGGCTCGACCTCGAGCCACTGCACGCGGCCGGCGCGCGCATCGGCGCGGCCGCGGCCGGCCCTGCCCGATCCGAGCAGCCGCTCGGCGGCCTCGCGCAGGGCGACCGCCTGCCAGGCGGTGCCGATCGGTCCCCGGCGGGAGCGCAGCTGGATGCTCATCGGGTCCCCTCCCCTCGGTCCTCGTCCGTCTCGTCCAGGGAGAGCAGGTCCAGCAGACGGTCGTCGTCGAGCTGGGCGAGCCAGTCCTCCCCGTGACCCACCGTGAGGTCGGCCAGGGCCTGCTTGTCCTCGAGCACGGTGTCGATCTTCTCCTCGACCGTCCCGGCGCTGACCAGCGTGTTCACGGTGACGTCGCGGCGCTGGCCGATCCGGAAGGCACGGTCGGTGGCCTGGTTCTCCACCGCCGGGTTCCACCAGCGGTCCAGGTGCACCACATGGTTCGCGGCCGTGAGGGTCAGGCCCGTGCCACCGGCGCGCAGGCTCAGCAGCATCAGCCCCGGCCGGTCCCGCTGCTCCTGGAACTCGGCGACCATCCGGTCCCGGTCACGCTTGGCGACCCCGCCGTGGAGGAAGGGCACCGAGTCGATGCCGAGCTCGGCGAAGCGCTCGGTCCAGTAGGGGACCAGCAGGTGCCCGAAGGTGGTGAACTGCGTGAACAGCAGCGTCTTCTCGCCCTTCTCGAAGGCGGAGGTGAGCAGGTCGTCCACCAGCTCCAGCTTGCCCGAGCGGTGCTCGCCGCCGCGCACCAGCGGCGAGCCGTCCCCGAGATAGTGGGCGGGATGGTTGCACACCTGCTTCAGCCGGGTGATCGCGGAGACGACGAGGGTGCGGCGCTTGTTCTGCTCGGCCCCGTCGAGCTGGACCATCAGCTCGTTCACGATCGCCTCGTAGAGTCCGGCCTGCTCGGGGGTCAGGTTCACCACCCGCTGCAGCTCGATCTTCTCGGGCAGGTCCTGGATGATCGAGCGATCCGTCTTCACCCGTCGCAGGATGAACGGCGAGGTCACGAAGCGCAGGCGGCTGATCGCGCTCGCATCGCCGTCCTCCTCGATCGGGGTGGCGATCCGCTCCTGGAAGCTCGCCGCGCTGCCCAGCAGGCCCGGGTTCACCGCCTCCATCAGGGAGTGCAGGTCGCCGAGCCGGTTCTCGACCGGGGTGCCGGTCATCGCCAAGCGGTGCGGGGCCTGCAGCGCGCGGGCGGCCTGGGTGACCTGCGTGCCGGGGGTCTTCACGTGCTGGGCCTCGTCGAACACGATCCGGTGCCAGGGCACGGCCTGCAGCAGCGGCAGGTCCCGGGCCAGCAGCGAATAGGTGGTGATCACGAGGTCGAGATCGGAGGCGCCGTCGACGAAGGACTCGTCCCGCAGCCGGTCCCCGCCGTGGTGCACGTGCACCGAGAGATAGGGCGCGAACTTCTCCGCCTCGCGCTGCCACGCCCCCACCACGGACATCGGGCACACCAGCAGGGTGGGGCCGACGGGCATGGGCGGGATCTCGCGACGGTCCGTGAGCGGGCTGTCCACCAGGCGCTCCCTGCGCACCCCCTCCCGCTCCCGGCACAGCAGTGCGAGGACCTGCATCGTCTTGCCGAGCCCCATGTCGTCGGCGAGGATCCCGCCGAGGGACTGCGTATCCAGTGCCCACAGCCAGTTCAGCCCGTCGAGCTGGTAGGGCCGCAGCGTGGCCTGCAGCGTCTCGGGCTGCGGATAGGGGTAGGGGCCCTCCGCGCCGGGCAGCAGCCGGGCGAGGCCCCTGCTGCCGCCGGAGACCAGGGCGGACATGCCGAAGTCGACGTCGGCGACCTCGGGGGAGAGGATCATCGAGAACATCTCGATCCACGGCGCACGCCCCTCCATCTCGGCGGGGACCGGTGCGGGCGGCGGCAGCGCCGGTGCGGCGGGGCGGTCCGGCCTGCGCCGGGCGTCGCGGGCTCGCTCCGCCTCCTCGCGGTGCCCGTCCTGCACCTGGCCGTCCTCGCCGGCGGCGAGCCGGTTGCTGCGGGTGCGGCGGCTGAACGCGTCGAGGAACCGCTCGGCGGCGCGGAGGGTGGTGGGGTCCAGGCGCACCCACTGGCCGCGCAGCTGCACGATCTCGGCCTGCGCCTCGCGGAGCTGCGCGATCTCCTCCTCGGTGAGCTCGGTGTCGCCGACGGCGACCCGCCAGCGGAAGGACGCCATCGCCCCGAGCCCCACCCCGGAGCCCTTGCGCTCGCCGGGCTCCTCCTCGGCCTCCTGGGGGCGCAGGGTGGTGCGCTGGGCGGTCCAGTCGCGGGGCAGCAGCACCGTCACCCCGGCCTGCTCGAGCGCGGGGGTGTCCAGGGCGAGGAACGCGGAGGCCTCCTCGGTGGTCAGCAGCCAGTCCACGCCGGTGTCGTCCACGGCGGCGCTGCGCACGGTGGGGGCCAGCCGCAGCACGGCGGCGGAGGCCTCGGCGGCGCCGGCCGCGGTGAGGTCGCCGACGGCGCGCAGGTCCGCGACGGGGTGCACGGTCCCGTCGTCCTCGCGCAGGCAGGTCTGCAGCGGCCAGGCCGTGCCGACCGGCGGCTGGAACAGCCGCACCACCAGCTCACTGTCCCCGGGACCGAGCCGCACGCCGGGGCGGCCGGAGTCGACGAAGGCGTCGAAGGCGGTGGTGAGGCGGCGCTGGGCGGGCGGATCGGCGCGCAGCTCGCCGTCGTCGGCCAGCGCCCACAGCACCCCGGTCGGATCGGCGGACGGCGGCGGGGCGCTGCGCAGGTGCTCGGCGAAGGCGGTGCGAGCGTGCCCGTCGACCAGCGCGTGCAGCAGCGGCGGCGCCTCAGGATCGGGGGCGCGCCACTGCATGACGGGCCGGCCGTAGAGCTCGGTCGCGCGGGCGCGCAGGTGCCGTGCGGCGAGCAGCTCCTGGGCGCGGAGGTCCAGCACGCAGGCGGCCAGCAGGTTCGGCATCGCGATCAGGGAGTCGGCGAGGCGGGCGGCGGTCCCGTCGGCGAGCAGCTCGGCCAGCCGGTCCGTCAGCTCGTCCCCGAAGCGCGCCTCGAGCAGGGCGGTCGCGGCTCCGACCAGGCCCGTCAGGCCCGTGCCGGACAGCGGCAGCGCGGGCAGCCGACGGTCCCCGCCCTTGCCCGGGATCCGCACGCGGTGGCGCAGCTGGTCGGGGGCGTCCTCGAGCGCCGCCGCGATCGCGGCGGGGGCGTCGGCGCGCAGGCCGGCGAGGTCCTCCAGGGCGCGGGACCGGCGCGGGCCGGTCTGCTCGGCCACCCACAGCGCGGGCCCGAGGTCCTCGTCGACGACGAGGTGGAGGCGGCGATCGGGCATGGCGCCCACCCTAGGCGTCGGCGCCGACGGACGAGCCGGTCGGCGTCGCGCTGTGGATGGCCGCGCGGGGCGGGACGCTGGGGAGGAGAGGTCCGGACGGCCGCGGGGACGTCCCCGGCGCGGCCCGACCGCGCTGGGCCGACCTGCTCGCGGCCCGCCCGTCCACCGCCCGCCCGTTCACCGCCCGACGGCTCACAGCCCGTCGACGATGAGCGCGGTCGCGTCCAGCCAGGCCTTCTTGGTGGCCTTGGAGACCCGGCTCCAGTCCAGGTGGGTGCCGTCGACGAACTGCTGCTCGTAGGGCACCTCGGCGACCGCGCGGGTGTGCGCGCCGAAGTGCGCGAGCAGGCGCGAGCGCAGCGTCGGGTCGAACTTCCCCTTGGAGGAGTGGGACAGGATCGTCACCGCGTGGTCGACCTGCTCGCCCAGCCCCGTCGCGCGCAGCTCGTCGATCATCCAGGCCGCGGCGTTGAAGGTGTCCTCGCGGACGGTCGAGATGATCACCAGCTGATCGGCGCTCTTCACGGCGGCCAGCCAGTTCGAGGCGCGCACGTTGTTGCCGGTGTCGATCACCTTGATGCGGTAGAAGCGCGAGAGCGCCTCGTCGAGCTCGCCGAAGGCGCGGTCGTCGATCAGCGCGGCCGAGCCCGGGTCCTCGTCGGAGGCGAGGATGTCGAAGCGCATCTCGCCCTGCGGCCGGACGTACGGGTCCAGGTCCGCGTTGCTCGCCGAGGGGGAGCGGAGCGTCTCGATGTCGTGCAGCAGGTCCACGGCGGTGCGGTGGTGCTCGGTGGGCACGCCGCGCCAGCCGAGGGTGCCGCGGGTCTCGTTGTTGTCCCAGGCCAGGACGTTGCCGCCGCGGCTCACGCCGAGGGTCGCGGCGATCATGAGGGAGGCGGTGGTCTTGTGGGCGCCGCCCTTGAGGTTCACCACCGCGATGTTCCGCGGGCCGTCCAGGGCTCGACGGATCCGCTCCAGGCGCTCGATCTCCAGGCGCTCCTTCCTCCCGGGCCCGGGGGAGATCACCCCGCCGGTGGCCCGCGTGATGACGCCGCGGAACCCGCGGGTGGCCTTCACCTTCCGGTGCTTCGCGGTCGAGGACTGCAGGTCCTGCAGGGTGGGACGGCCGTCGGCGGGCACCGCCGCGCGCGAGGGCAGCGGCCGCTTCGCCGCCGGGGCGGTCGCTTCGGCGCCGGACGACGCCGGCGTCGGGACCTCGGGGGAGGACGGTGCGGGAGCGGCCGACGGCGCCGACGGCGCGGAGACGGCCGAGGGTGCGGAGACGGCCGAGGGCGCGGACGGGGCGGAGACGGCCGACGGCGCGGAGCGGGCCGAGCGGGCCGACGGCGCGGAGGCCGCCGAGGAGGCGGAGGCGGCCGAGGCCGCGGAGCTCGAGACGGGCGCGACAGCCGACGGTGCAGACGCCATCGACGCGGCCGCCGACGGTGCGACACCGGCCACCGTCACGTCGCCGGCCTCGGAAGCGAATGGTGAGATGCGGGCGTGCTCGCCCGTCGTCACCGCCGCATGCTCCCCGGTCGACTCGGCGGCACCGCTCGCGGAGCCCGGCACGGTGCTCGGCGGCTTCGCGGCGGCCCGGCGCCGGCGCGCACGATGCGGACGCGCAGCCGAGGCGCCCTCGGCGTCGACCGCGGGATGCTCTCCGGTGACGATGAGCGGCGGCGCGACCAGCGGCTCGTCGGCCCCGGGGCCGAAGAGCGGGCGGTCGTCGGCCTCGCGCGGGGAGATCCGGCCGCTCGGCTCCACGCGCAGGTGGTGACGCACGTCGGGCTCGACGATGACCACGTCGAGCTCCTCGTCGGCGCTCTTGGCGGAGGTGATGAAGACCTGCTTGACCCGGTCCCGGATCTCGGGGAGGTCGGCCCCGGAGACCTCGACGGACTCGTCCGCGAGATGCACCGTGGCGGTCGTCTCGGAGGTGATGCGCGCCTGCGCGATCATCTGGTCATCCCTTCCATGCTGAGCGCCGCCGGACGAGGTCCGCGGCAGAGGTCCGGGACCACTGTACGGGCGCGGCGGCCCCTCCCGCGCCTACAGTGGCGGCGTGCACATCACGTCCCTCAGCGACCCGGCCGTGCCCGGCGCGGACGAGGACGCGGCGGGGGTGCTGGGCGAGGTCGCCGTGGTCCTGGACGGGGCCGGGGTGCCGGCCCGCTTCCGCTCCGGCTGCCGTCACGGCGTCGCCTGGTTCTCCCACACCCTCGCCGCGCGCCTCCTCGCCCGCGCCCAGGACCCCTCCCTCCCGCTCGCCGGCGCCCTCGCCGCCGCGATCGGCGAGGTCCGCTCCCTGCACGAGCACGAGTGCGACCTCGAGGCGGGCGGCCCCTCGGCCACCGTGGCCGCCGTGCGCCGCACCGGGACGCACCTCGAGCACCTCGTGCTCTGCGACGCCTCCCTGCTCCTGGAGCATCGGGACGGCTCCGTCGTGCGCCTGACCGACCGGCGCATCGAGGAGGTGGTGCGCCGCGAGCGCGGCGCCGAGGCGATCGAGGCGTGCCGCAACGCCCCCGGCGGATTCTGGGTCGCCCGCCACGAGCCGGCGGCCGCGGACGAGGCGCTGACGGGCCGGGTCCCGCTCGCGGACCTCGCGGCCGTCCATCTGCTCAGCGACGGCGTGACCCGGGCGGTGGAGCTGCTGGGGCTGCACGACGACGTCTCGCTCGCTCACGCCCTCTCCGCGGATCCGCGGGCGGTGATCTCCTCGATCCGGCGAGCGGAGGACGCGCTGGACCCGGAGCGGGCGCCGCGCAAGCGCCACGACGACGCGACCTCGCTCACCCTCCATCTCCGATCTCCCGTCGCGGAGGAGCGGGAATGTCGGACGAATCGCTCCTGAGGTGCAGCTGGGAGAGCCGTGCATGCGCGGTGGGAGCGCAGGGCCGACGTCGAGGGCGACCGGAGCGCCGACCATCCGGCCGGGCGCCCGCGCCGCGTTCGCGAAGTGCCCTCCGACCGCGTCTCTTGACGCTTTCATGGGGATCGCTCGACCTTTTCCCGGCGTGTCGTCCGAACTATGTTTCCTGCACGTCACCTGCAAGAACAGGGCATCCCCGTGCGTTTACAGACGGCGATCCAGGGCCTAGACTCGCTGTCACGACGTCGTTCGGGAAGGGGTCGCGAGCCCCAGCGGGGAGCGTGACGCGAAGAACGTACGGAGTCGGTCTTCGCGGGATGAAACCCCCGCGTTCGGCTGGTAGTGTTCCGAGCGTCGGAAGACATTGAAAATTTGAGAGATGTGCCGTTCCTCAAGACCCCCCTCATGGGGAGCGGCCGGACGGGCGACAATGCCAGGTTCCCCCACCTGTGGCAGCCCGTCCAGCCTGTTCGCCCGCACCCACCCCTGACGGACGACAGGCCTGACGAGCGGTCCGTGAGCCCCCGACACTGTCGGCTGAGAGCTCCGGGCCGCTCGTCGCATTCCATGGCGGTTCGCCGCTGATCCCGCACGGCCGACGTCGCGGCCGGAGCGCTGCACGCGCGACCGGCGACCCAGCCGGAGCACGGCAGGTCCGGTCGGCGCGCAGCCGACGCGGCCGGAGCACGCCGGGCCCGGAGCGGGGACGACCCCGCCCGGCCCGGCGCCTCAGGACCCCAGGACCGCGACGTCGCTGCCCGGGTCCAGGCGGTAGCCGGCGCCGCGCACCGTCGAGATCAGGCGGCGGTAGCGGCCGAGCTTGGTGCGCACGCGGCGCACGTGCACGTCAACCGTTCGCTCACCGGTGTCCTCGGGTGCATCGGCCCAGACCGACTCCATGAGCTCGGTGCGGGAGATGGTGCGGCGCGAGTCGCGGGCCAGCTTGGCCAGCAGCTCGAACTCCTTGTGGGTGAAGTCCACGTCCTGCCCGTCGATCCGCACCCGGCGGCCGAACAGGTCGATGACCAGCGACTCCTCAGGGGCCAGCGAGGGGCTCGCGGGGCTCACAGCGGTGGCCTGCAGCTGGCGGCGGCGCGCGGCCTCCGCGTCGCGGCGGGCCGGCGAGTTCGGGGAGACGATCCCCTTGCGGCGCGGGCGCAGCGGGCTGACCGCGGCGGCGCCCTGCGCACGGGGCGGCAGCGTGCGTGCGGCGGAGCCGCGGCCGGTCGCGGCGAAGGGGCGGGGGCTGTCCACCGAGACCGTGGTGCGGCCGCCGCGGGCGGAGACCAGGCGCTGGGCCCGGGTGCGCAGCTCGTCGGCGATGAGCGCGGCCTCGACGTCGCCGGTCCCGGCGGGCAGGGAGACCGACACCGTGATGGTGACGGCGTCCTCGGCGGCGACGGGGCGCGAGGCGGTCCCGCCCACCCGCTGCAGGCGGGGCGCGGCGGACCGGGTGTGCGGGGCGGTGGTGCTGGTGGTGGGGCGATCCAGGGCGATGGTCATGATGAGAGTTCTCCGAGATGCGGCGCGTCCTGCGCGGCGGGCGGTGGGCCCGGGATCCCTGGGTGATCGACGCCTGGGGCGGATCGGTGAGGGGTGTGCTCCCGGTGGCACCTGGAGCCCGCGCCCTCCGGCCGGCTCCTGTCAGCCGATCTCGGAGAGGTCGTGAGCGCTCAGAGGCTCGGCTGACGATGCATCATCGGCATCATCATCATGAACATCATCGCGCGCATGCCGGAGCGGACCACCCGGGGGGCGGTCTCGCGGTGCGCGGCGATCGAGGTCATGTCCACGAGCATGCCCCGTCCCGTCCCGAGGGGCAAGCGCCTGTTCACATTTCGGGACGGCGACGGGGCGTCAGGGTCCTGCGTCGAGGCCCTCGCGGAGGGCCTTCGTGCAGGTCAGTGGCCGCGTTCTCAGTCGACGACGCCGAAGAGGCGGTCGCCGGCGTCGCCCAGGCCGGGCACGATGTAGCCCTTCTCGTTCAGCTTCTCGTCGATCGCTGCGGTGACGACGGTGAGGTCGATCGCGGGGTCCAGTTGCACCTCGAGCGCCTTCAGGCCCTCCGGGGCGCACAGCAGCGTCACGCACGTGATGTCCTTCGCGCCGCGCTCGTGGAGGTACTCGCAGGAGGCGATGAGGGTGTGGCCGGTGGCGAGCATCGGGTCCAGCACGAAGCACTGACGGCCCGAGAGGTCCTCGGGCAGACGGTTCGCGTAGGTGGTGACCTCGAGGGTCTCGTCGTTGCGGACCATGCCCAGGAAGCCCACCTCGGCGGTGGGCAGCAGGCGGGTGAGGCCGTCCAGCATGCCCAGGCCCGCGCGGAGGATCGGCACCACCATCGGCTTGGGGTTCGTCAGGCGGGTGCCGGTCATCGTGGTCACCGGCGTCTCGATCTCCACCGGCGCGGTGGCGACGTTGCGGGTCGCCTCGTAGGCCAGCAGGGTCACCAGCTCGTCGGCGAGCTGGCGGAACACCGAGGAATGGGTGGCGCGATTGCGCAGCACCGACAGCTTGTGGGCGACGAGGGGGTGGTCGATCTCCAGAACGCGCATGGGAGGGAATCTACCGGAGCGTGCCCCGTGCCACGCCGCGCAGGGCCGACCGGCGGCCCGGGGGAGAGGATGGTCTCGCGCCCCGGGCTGCTCGGGGCAAGGAGCGCGGGAGAATGAGCGCATGACCGACGCCCCGGCCACCCCGACACCACCCGGCTTCCCGGCATCCCTTCCGAGCGACGACGAGCTGATGGGCCTCGCGCTCGCCGAGGCCCGCGCCGCCGCCGAGCGCGAGCCCGCCGACGTGCCCATCGGCGCCGTCGTGCTCGGGGCCGACGGCGAGGTGCTCGCAACCGCCGGGAACCGTCGCGAAGCGGACGAGGATCCGACGGCCCACGCCGAGATCCTCGCCCTGCGCGCCGCGGCACGCGCGACCGGGCGCTGGAACCTCACCGGTGCCACCCTCCTCGTCACCCTCGAGCCGTGCACCATGTGCGCGGGCGCGATCGTGCTCTCCCGCGTGCAGCGGGTGGTCGTCGGGGCGATGGATCCCAAGGCAGGGGCCGCCGGCTCTCTCTACGACCTGGTGCGCGAGCCGCGGCTGAACCACCGCGTCGAGCTCACCACCGGGGTGCGCGGGCAGGAGTGCGGCGACCTGCTGCGCGACTTCTTCCGCGCCCGTCGGAAGCGCTGACGCCCCCGCGAGAGCGGATCCGCCGAAGACTGCATGTCGCCGCCACCTCGAGAGGTCCGTCGTGCGAGATCGAGGGTCCGCACTCCGAGACGGCCGTCTAGAGTGGCCCCGCGGGCCCGCCCGCACCGTCCCGCCCCGATCGACCCCGCACGCCCGCCGGTCGCCGCCGCCGGACCCGGGACCAGGAGCACGCATGCACACCGCCTCTTCCGCCGCACCGCCCGGCGCCGTCGTCGCCGAGGACGTCTCGAAGGTCTTCTTCTCCGGCACCGACCCCGTCTGGGCGCTCGAGGACTTCTCCTTGACCCTCGAGCCGGGCTCCTTCACCTGCATCGTCGGCCCGTCCGGCTGCGGGAAGTCGACCTTCCTGCGCATCCTGGGCGGGCTCGAGGAGCGCACCGTCGGCTCCGTGACGATGCCGGACGAGGGCCACCGGATCCCCGCCGCGTTCGTGTTCCAGGAGCACGGCGTCTTCCCCTGGATGACCGTGCGGGAGAACGTCTCCTTCGGCCTGCGGATGACCGGCACCGGCACGGCCGAGCGCCGACGCATCGCCGACGACTGGCTCGCCCGGGTGCGCCTGACCGACTTCGCCGACTCCTACCCCCACCAGCTCTCCGGCGGCATGCGCCAGCGCGTCGCGATCGCCCGCGCCTTCGCGACCGGCTCCCCGGTGCTGCTCATGGACGAGCCGCTCGGCGCACTGGACGCCCAGACCCGCATGCTCATGCAGGAGGAGCTCATCGCCCTGTGGGAGGCCGAGCGCAAGACCGTCCTCATGGTCACCCACGACATCGACGAGGCGATCATCCTCTCCGACCGCGTGATCGTGATGTCCGGACGTCCCGGCACCCTCCGCGAGGACATCACCGTCCCCTTCGACCGTCCGCGCTCCTTCGAGATCGAGCGCGACCCCGAGTACGCGGCGCTGCGCTCGCGCATCTGGGACCTGCTGCGCGAGGACGCGCGCACCGCCGAGGAGACCGCATGAGCACCGCCCCCGCCCCCGCCCCCCGCCCCGCGACCACGGCCGACGGCCGCGAGCAGCGCACCCTCCTCGCCGCCCGGGAGCAGCGCGCCCGTGACCGACGCCTGGCCACCCGCGACCTGGTCCTCTCGATCGCCACGCCGATCCTGCTGCTGGTGCTGTGGGAGCTCTGTGCGCGCGTGGAGATCATCGACCCGCGCTTCTTCCCGCCGCCCACCCGCATCGTCGCTGCGGGCTGGGAGATGCTGCTGAGCGGCGAGCTGTGGCAGCACACCGCCCCCACCCTGATGCGACTCGCCGTCGGCGGCGGCCTCGGCGCGCTCACCGGGATCGTGGTCGGCCTGCTGATGGGCTCCTCGCGCGCGCTGAACGCCGCGCTCGGCCCGCTGTTCTCCGCGCTCTACCCGCTGCCGAAGATCGCGATCTTCCCGATCCTGCTGATGATCTTCGGGCCCACCGAGCTGCCGAAGATCATCGCCGTGTTCATCACGACCTTCTTCATCATGCAGATCAACACCGTCTCCGGCGTATGGGCGATCGACCGCAAGCTGCTCGAGGCCGGCGCCGCCTACGGCGCCACGGGCCTCGCCCGCTTCCGCCACGTCATCCTGCCCGGGGCGATGCCCTTCGTGTTCTCCGGGCTGAAGACCGCCACCGGCACCGCCGTCGTGGTGGTCACCGCCGTCGAATTCACCGGCGCGACCACCACCGGCCTCGGCTACCTGATCTGGAACTCCTGGCAGCTGTTCATCCCGGAGAAGCTCTACGTGGGCCTGGTCGTCATCGGACTGATCGGCGCCCTGGTCACCACGATCCTCAGCCGCTCCGAGAAGCTGCTGCTGCCCTGGCGCCGCGAGCGCTGACCCCTACCCCGCACCACACCACCCCGCACCCCTAGGAGCACCGATGCGACGACGCACCCTTCTCTCCCTCACCGCCGCCACCGCCCTCGGCGGCGCCCTGACCGCCTGCGGCTCCGCCGTCACCGGCGAGGACTCCTCCAGCGGCTCGGGCGGCGCCGACGGCGGCTCCGCCTCCGGCGCCGTGCGCGTGGGCCACCTGCCCTCGGCCCTGTTCGCGCCGCTGTACGTCGCGGACGCCATGGGCTTTTTCGAGGACGAGGGCATCACCCTCGAGCTCACCCCCCTGAAGTCCGGCCAGGACGGCGTGCCGATGCTGTCCAACGACCAGCTCGACGTGATGGTCGCCGGATTCAGCGCCGGGATGTTCAACGCCCTCGAGCAGGGCGTGGCCTTCAAGGTCGTCGGCTCCATGGGCATCTCCCCGGGCGACCCGGCGAACTCGCCCACCGCGCTCGAGGTGCGCCAGGACCTCCTCGACGACGGCACCGTCAGCGAGATCGCGGACCTCAGGGGCCGCACCATCGGGGTGGCCGGCGGTCCCGGCGCGACCGGCGGCTACCTGCTCGCGGCGATGCTCGAGGAGGGCGGGCTGACCCTGAACGACGTGGAGATCTCCAACCTCGCCACCCCCGACCAGGAGCCGGCGCTCACCAACGGCTCCGTCGACGCGGCGACTCCGTCCGCCCCTTTCTCCTCCTCGATCGAGGAGGCCGGGATCGCCTCCCCGCTCGCGGTCCCCGCGAAGGGCACCACCGGCACGGGCGTGATGTACTCCGAGACCTTCGTCGGCGCCGAGCTCGCGCAGGGCTTCTTCACCGCGCTCGCCAAGGGTGCCCAGGAGCTCTCGGCCGACGGGAAGCAGACCGACGAGGTCTACCAGATCCTCGCCGACACCCTCGGCCAGGACGTCGAGGTGCTGAAGGCCTCCCCGATGTACACCTACCTCCCCGACCTCGCCCCGCAGCCCGAGCAGCTCGAGGCCATGCAGTCCGTGTGGATCGACGCCGAGCAGATCACCTACACGGAGCCGCTGGACATCGCCGGCATCGTCGACGCGAGCTTCGCGGAGACCGCGGCGGGCTGAGTCGCCTCCGCGGGCCTCAGATCCAGCCCTGGCGGCGGGCGATCGCGGCGGCCTCGTGCCGGTTCGCGGCATGCAGCTTCGCCTGAGCGCTGGAGAGGTAGTTGCGCACGGTCCCCGGGGCCAGATGGGCGCGGCGAGCGATCTGCTCGACGGGGGCGCCGTCGGCCGCGAACTCGAGCACGTCCGCCTCGCGCGGAGTGAGCGGGGAGTCGCCCGAGGAGATCGTCTCCGCGGCGAGCTCGGGGTCGATCGCGCGGCGCCCGTTCGCGACCGAGCGCACGGCGCGAGCGAGCTGCTCGGCCGAGGTCGTCTTCGGCAGGAAGCCCAGCACGCCCTGTGCGAGGGCGCGCTTGAGATAGCCGGGCCGCGCATGCGAGGTGAGAATCAGGCAGCGGGTCGCGGGGGAGGCCTCCGCGATCTGCTCGCACAGCTCGAGCCCGTCGCCGTCGGGCAGCTGCAGGTCCACCACGGCGATGTCCGGCGTGGTCTCGGCGATCAGCCGCGCGCCCTCGGCGACCGTCGCGGCCTCGCCGAGCACCTCGAGGTCCTCCTCGAGGGACAGCATCGTCGCGAGCGCCGAGCGGATCAGGTGTTCGTCGTCGACGAGCACCACGCGCAGCGCGGCCGGAGGAGCGGTGCCGGTCATCGGGACCCTCCCGGGGGATCGAAGCGGACGTCGAGGGTGAAGGTGCCACCCTCGCGGCGCACGTCCAGGCGGGCCTCGCCGTCCAGGCGCTCCCGCATCCCGGTCAGCCCGCTGCCCTCCCGGATCTCGGCCTCCTCGGGCGCGCCGTCGTTGACCATCGTGACGCCGTCCGCGCGGAGGGTGATCTCCACGGCCGACGGGTCGGCATGGCGCAGGATGTTCGTCCCGCCCTCTCGCAGCACCCAGGCGGCGGTGCCGGCCCGGGCCGCGGGGACGTCCTCGGCCGCGCCGCGGACCGTGACCTCCACGTGCGCGGACCGCAGAAGGGATGCAGTGCCCTGCAGCTCGGTCGCGAGATCCGCCTCGCGGTAGCCGCGCACGAGCGAGCGGATCTCGGCGAGCGAGGTGCGGGCGATCTGCGCCGCCTCCCGGCCGTGCTCCGCGGCGCGGGGGTCGCCGCGCTCGGCCAGCTGCGCCACCAGCTCGGTCTTCACGGCGATCACGGAGAGGTCCCGCCCGGTGACGTCGTGCAGGTCGCGGGCGAAGCGCAGCCGCTCCTCGGCGACAGCGAGCTGGGCCTGCGCCTCGCGGGCGTCGTCGAGCTCGCGCACCATCGCCGCCAGCCACAGGGACATCCGCACCGTGAGCACCACGGCGAGCAGCAGCGCGCCGGTGGGGAGGGCGACGGGGGCGGAGAGCCCGAACGCCATCGCGATCACCGTCGTCGCGACCGCCACCGCCGCCCCGATCTGCCAGCGCCATCGCAGGAGCGCCGCGGCGGCGAGCAGCGTGAGCGAGGCGGCGAGCACGGGGGCCGGGGAGAGGCCGAGCAGCTGCAGCAGCACGATGACCGCTGACGGCACCGCGGTGGCGATCAGCGAGCGGTCCGCCGGGATGCTGCCCACCTGCGGGAGGTCTCAGCGGTCCCGCGCCTCGGGCAGCGCCGCCGCCGACCACAGTGCGAGCGCTCGGTGTCCGGACCAGGCGCCGACCACCATCTGCACGATCAGCACCGCGGTCGCCGCAGGGGCCTCGGCCAGCAGCGCGGGCACCGGGGTGCCGAACGCGAGCAGGACCCCCAGCGGGAAGATCGCCTGGATGAGCACGACCGACCACGCCGTGTAGGCGTAGAACACGCTCCACTGGCGTGTGGTGCGGGTCTTCACCGCGGTTCTCCCTTCGGCGTGGGAACGGTCGTCGAGCTGGGGCGAAGCGTATCCGCTCAGCCGATCGCGGCGAGGAACAGGCCGCCGAAGGCGCCGAAGACGATGCCCCACAGGACGATGGAGATGCCCATCCAGAGGTAGACCCGGTCGCGCGCGGCGCCGAGCGCGATCAGTGCAGGTCCGGAGATCTGTGAGGCGACCACGAACGGCCCCAGCAGGCACACCCCGGGCATCCCGTACTTCTCCAGCGCCGCGGCGACCTTGGTCCGGAAGCGGGAGGGGCTGGGCTCCACGGGGGAGCGGACCCCGTGCATCCGACGACCCTGGGCGATCGCGTCCCGGGTGCGGCCGGCCAGCGCGATCACCACGAAGGTCGCCACCAGGTTTCCCAGCACCGCCGCCGGGATCGCGAGGGCCGGGTGGATGCCGAGGGTGGTGCCCAGGAAGGAGCCGAGATAGCTCTCGATGAAGGGGACCGCTCCGGCGGGGACGAGCGCGAGAACCTGCTGCCACGGCGCGAGGCCGGAGACGAGGTCGTGCAGCTGGACGAGGAGGTCCTGGAACATGGGTGGGGTCCTTCCGGGTTGATGATGGTTCCAGCCTCCCCGTGCACGGCGCTGCGCGGCAGGGCGCGGTGTCATCGACCGGGATGCGTCTCTCACGGCCCGCCGATGAGAGATGTCAGACCGCACGGCGTGACCCCGTCCACATGGGGACCTGCAGGTCTGTGAGGTTTGTTGCGGCAGATGAACGCGTGCTCGGCGTGCGGGGCGCTCGATGCTTGAATTCCGGGGTGATCACTCTCGACGCACTGCGCAAGGTCTTCCCCGCACCCGGCGGCGGGGACCCCGTCGTCGCGCTCGACGGGATCGACCTCCACCTCGGGCCGGGCCGCATCCACGGGATCGTCGGCCGCTCCGGGGCGGGCAAGTCCACGCTCATCCGCTGCCTGACCGGGCTGGAGAAGCCCACCTCGGGCCGGGTCGAGATCGACGGCACCGACATCGCCGCGCTCGAGGGCGCCCCGCTGCGCGCCGCCCGGCGGAACATCGGGATGGTCTTCCAGCACGCGAACCTGCTGGACTCCCGCACCGCCGCCCAGAACATCGCCCACCCGCTCGAGATCGCCGGGGTGCCCCGCGCCGAGCGCGAGCGCCGCGTCGCCGAGCTGGTCGAGCTCGTGGGGCTCACCGGCCGCGAGCACAACCATCCCGCGCAGCTCTCGGGCGGGCAGATCCAGCGCGTCGGCATCGCGCGCGGCCTCGCCGCCGAGCCGAAGGTGCTGCTGTGCGACGAGCCGACCAGCGCCCTGGACGGCGCCACCACCCGGCAGATCCTGCGCCTGCTCGCCGACCTCCGCGAGCGCCTCGGCATCACGGTGGTGATCATCACCCACGAGATGGGCGTGGTGCGCGAGGTGTGCGACACCGTCACCCTGCTCCAGGACGGGCGGATCACCCAGAGCGGCGACCTGCTCGAGGTCGCCGCCGATCCGCACGGCCCCCTCAGCGCCGAGCTGATCCCGCTGCCGCCGGCTCCTACCGGCATCGAGGCGCTGGTCGTGAACTGCGACTACGGCGACTCCGAGCGCTTCCGCACCACAGATGACCTGATCCGTCTGGCCGAGACGTACGAGGCCGAGGCGACCCTCGTCGCCGGCACCATCGAGACCATCGGCGGCCGGCAGGTGGGGCGGGTCCAGCTCGCCCTGCGCAACCGTTCCGGACAGCCGATCTCCCGCCAGGGGCTCGATGACTTCCTCGCCGAGCTCGAGAGCGCCGGCGTCGTCGCGAAGGAGGTGACCGCATGATCGAGTGGCTCGACAACCCCGTCTTCACCACCTGGGACTCCAACACCTCGCTGTGGTCCAACACCCTGATCACCCTGTACATGACCGTGGGGACCATGCTGTTCTCCACCCTCATCGGTGTTCCGCTGGGTCTGCTGCTCTTCGAGACCTCCGGCGCCCGCGGCGGTCTCGCCCGCTGGGTGAACCGCGTCGTCGGCTTCGTCGTGAACGTCGGGCGGTCCTTCCCGTTCATCATCCTGATCATCGCGCTGATCCCCGTCACCCGCTTCATCGTGGGCCGCGTGACCGGGCCGAACGCCGCGATGTTCGCGCTGGTGATCTCCGCGATCCCGTTCCTCGCCCGTCTCATCGAGATCAACCTGCGCGAGATCTCCGCCGGGAAGGTCGAGGCGGTGCAGATGATGGGCGCCACGCGCTGGCAGATCATCCGACAGGTCCTCCTGCCGGAGGCGCTGCCCGGCATCATCGGCTCCCTCACCACCACCACGATCGCCGTCATCGGCTACACCGCCATGGCCGGCACCGTGGGCGGCAAGGGACTGGGCGACCTCGCGATCCGCAACGGCTACCAGAGCTACGACAACGTGGTCATGGTCGCGACCGTGGTCGTGCTGGTGGTCATCGTGATCGCCGTCCAGGCGCTCGGCTCCGCCCTCTCCCGCGCCGTCGACCACCGCGCCGCGGCCCGCTGACCTGCTTCATCCCACCCTCGTCGAGAAGGACATCCCCATGACCCACATCTCCCGCCGCACCACTCTGCTCGCCTCCGGCGCGGGCCTCGCCGCGCTCGCCCTCGCCGCCTGCGGCGCCGGCGGCACCGAGGGGCCGTCGGAGGAGAACGGCGTGACCACGATCCGCATCGGCGCCTCCCCGGCCCCGCACGCCCAGATCCTCCAGTTCGTCCAGGACAACCTTGCCGAGGGCGCGGGCCTCGCGCTCGAGATCAGCGAGTACACCGACTACCAGCTGCCCAACCAGGCGCTGAACGACGGCGACCTCGACGCGAACTTCTACCAGACCCCCGCCTTCCTCGAGGGGCAGATGTCGGAGAAGGGCTACGACTTCCACGCCTTCGAGGGCGTCCACGTGGAGCCGCTCGGCGTCTACTCCGAGACCCTCACCTCGCTCGACGAGCTGAAGGACGGGGACGAGGTCGCGATCGCGAACGACCCCACCAACCGCGGCCGCGGCCTGGACCTGCTCGCCGCCAACGGCGTGATCACCCTCGCCGACGGCGTCGCCCCCACCTCGGCCACCACCGGCGACATCGCCGAGAACCCGAAGAACCTGCAGTTCACCGAGCTCGAGGCCGCGCAGATCCCGCGCTCCCTCGCCGACTTCGCGATCGCCGTGGTCAACGGCAACTACGCCCTCGAGGCGGGCCTGAACCCCTCCGAGGAGGCCATCGTCATCGAGGAGGGCGAGGGCAACCCGAACGCGAACATGATGGTGGTGCGCACCGCCGACGCGGAGAACGAGGCCCTCGTGAAGCTCGACGAGCTGCTCCACAGCGACGACGTCCGCTCCTTCATCGAGGAGACCTACACCGACGGCTCGGTCATCCCGGCCTTCTGAGCCCGAGCGCTCCAGGCCGCACGCCGGCCGACGGAACGACGACGCCGCGCCCGCCCCACGAGGGGCGAGCGCGGCGTCGGTGCGTTCGGGGCGGCGCGGAAGAGCTCGCCTCAGAGCAGCTCCGTCGCCCCCAGCTGATCCAGCAGCCAGGCCAGCTCGTTGGCCCGCTGCTCCCACTTGCGGTAGCGGCCCGAGCGGCCGCCGTGCCCGGCGACCATCTCGCAGCGGAACACGATCGGGCGCTCGGCCTGGTCGGAGGTGACCGTCTCGCGCAGGCGGGCCACCCACTTCGCGGGCTCGACGAAGAACACGCGGGTGTCGTTCAGCGAGGTCGAGGCGAAGATCGCCGGGTACTCCACCGCCTGCACGTTCTCGTAGGGCGTGTACGCCTTCATGTACTCGTACACGGACGGGTCGTGCAGCGGGTCGCCCCATTCCTCCCACTCACCGACGGTCAGCGGCAGCGAGGGATCCAGGATCGTGGTCAGCGCGTCCACGAAGGGCACCCCGGCGATGATCGCCCGGAACCGCTCCGGGGCGAGGTTCGCGACCGCGCCCATCAGCAGCCCGCCCGCGCTGCGGCCCTCGGCCCCGAGCCGGGCCGGGTCCACGAGGCCGCTCGCGCCGAGATGCTCCGCCGCGGCGACGAAGTCGCTGAAGGAGTTCTTCTTCTCCAGCAGCTTGCCGTGGTCGTACCAGACCCGGCCCATCTCGCCCCCGCCGCGCACGTGCGCGATCGCGACGACCACGCCCCGGTCCAGCAGGGACAGGCGCGTGGGCACGAAGGACGGGTCGACCGAGACCTCGTAGGAGCCGTAGCCGTACAGATACCCGGGTGCGGTCCCGTCGGCCGCGACCTCCCTGCGCGCGACGACGCTGAGCGGTATCGCGGTGCCGTCGGCCGCCCTCGCCCACTCGCGCCGCTCCACGTAGAGGGAGGGGTCGAAGTTCGGCACCGGGGTGACGCGCAGGACCTCGGTCGCACCGGTGGCGACCTCCCGCTCGGCGACGGTGGGCGGCGTGAGCAGGCTGGTGAGCTCGTAGCGCACCGCCTGCTGGTCCCAGTTCGGGTTCGCGTCGAGCTCGACGGTGTCCAGCTCCCCGCCGTGGGTGAGGTCCTCGGCCTGATCGAGCCGCAGCGACCCGTCGGCCGCCCGCGGGATGATCCGCACCGAGGCGAGACCGCCGGCGCGCAGCTCGAGCGCGACGAAGCCCGCGAAGGACTCCACCGCCAGCAGCCGCTCGCCCTCACCGGCGACCAGCAGCTCCTCCCACTGCTCCGGGGCCGCCAGCGGCGCCTGCGCGAGCGCGAAGCCGGTGTGCCCGTCGTTGTGCACCACCAGCAGACGGTCCCCGGCGTGCTCGACCGCGTAGTCCACGCCGTCGCGCCGCCCGCCCGCGGGCACCGGCGCGGACTCGGGCGCGGCGAGGTCCAGCAGCCACGCCTCCGCCGTCGTGGTGGAGGCGGACTGGATGACGAGGGTCGTCTCGTCGCGGGAGCGCTCGAAGCCGATCATGAACCGCTCGTCGCCCTCCTCGAGCACGAGCACGTCCTCGGCCGGATCGCCGCCGATCCGATGGCGCCAGACCTGGTGCTGCCGCCACGCGTCGTCGACCCGCGCGTAGAACAGCCACTGCTGATCGGTGGAGAACGCGATCCCGTAGCCGGTGCCGGTCACGGACTCGTCGAGCACCTCGCCGGCGGAGAGGTCCAGGATCCGCAGCGTGAACCGCTCGTCCCCGGCGGTGTCCACCGCATAGGCGAGGAGGTTGTGGTCGGGGGAGAGAGTCAGCCCGCCGAGGGAGTAGAACTCGTGCCCCACGGCCTCGGCCTGGGCGTCCAGCAGCACCTGCTCACCCGCGAGCATCACCCCGGGCTCGACCTGCGGCATCGCGCCCGCGTCGGCGACGCGCGTGAACCTCGGGTAGTCGTCTCCGACGGTGGTGCGGGTGATGTACCACCAGTCCCCGCGACGCACCGGCACCGACAGGTCCGTCTCCTGCGTGTGACCGACGAACTCCTCGACCAGGCGCTGCCGCAGCGCGCCGAGGTGCGCGGTGCGGGCGTCGGCGTAGGCGTTCTCCGCCTCGAGGTGCGCGATGACCTCGGGATCGGTCTTGTCGCGCATCCACTCGTACGGATCCACCACGACATCGCCGTGGTGGATCCGCTCGGTGGGGCGTCGCTCGGGGGAGGGGGCGTCCGGATGCTGGCTCGTCATCCCTCGAGAGTAGTCATCCTTCGAGGTCGGCGGCGCCCAGCTGGTCCAGGAGCCAGGCGACTCCCTCGACACGGAGGTCCACGCCGTCCGCGAGGGAGTCGGCGACCCGCAGCAGGATCGGCCGCTCGACCGGATCGGACGTGACCCGCTCTCGCAGCCGCGCCACCCAGATCGCGGCGCAGGCCGGCGGGATGTCCGTGCCCTCGAGCGCGGTGAACGCGTAGACGGCGGGGTACTCGGTCTCGCGGATGTTCTCCGCCGGGCTGCAGGCGCGCAGGGTCCGGTAGGCGGTCTCGTCCTCGGCCGGATCCCCGAACTCGGTCCACTCCTCGAGGGTGAGCATCACCTCTGGGGCCAGCAGAGTCTCCAGCGGGTCCACCAACGGGGTCTCCGCCAGCACGGCCCGGAACAGCTCCGGCGCCCGGTTCGCGGCCGCGCCGACGACCATCGCACCCGCCCCGGTGGCCACGGCGCCGATCCGGTCCGGAGCCGCCCACCCGGAGACGACCAGGTGATCCGCGCAGGCGACGAGATCGTCCACCGAGTGCATCCGCCGCTGGCGACGGCCGTCGTGGTGCCACTGCGGCCCGAGCTCGCCGCCGCCGCGCACGTGCGCGACGGCCACGACGACGCCGCGGTCCGCGAGCGCGAGCACCTCGGGCTGCAGCAGCGGGTCGAGGCACTGGCCGAACACTCCGTGGCCGTGCAGCAGCACCGGGGCGGTGCCGTCGGCGACCACGTCGGCCCGGGCGATCAGCGAGATCGGGACGCGGGTGCGGTCGGGCGAGGTCGCCCACAGCCGCTTCTCGACGTACCGCGAGGCGTCGAGGCCGGGCACCTCGACGCGCTTCAGCACGAACGGGTCGCCGCCGTCGAGGGACGCGCCGATCATCGTCGGCGGGGTGAGGAAGCTGTCTACCCGGCAGCGGATCGAGCGCTGCTCCCAGTCGGGGGTGTGCTCCAGCCGCACCGCGTCAAGCGGTCCGCCGGTGACGATCTCCCGCACGGCGCCGACGTCGAGGGAGCCGTCGGCCCGGCGCGGGATCATCCGCACCGCCGGCAGGGCGCCGACGCGCAGCTGCAGCGCGACGAAGCCGGCGAAGGCCTCCACGGACTCGAAGCTCTCGCCCTCCTGCGCGTGCAGCAGGGGGCTCGCGCTCCCGGGCAGCGTCCCCGAACCGAGCGGCGCCTCGGCGAGCACGCAGCGATGGGTGACGGGGTCCGCGTGCAGCAGCAGCAGCCGGTCGCCGGCATGCTCCACGACCGTGGAGCTGCCGGGCAGGCGGTCGGTGACCTGGATGGGCGTCGCCGTCGGCGCGGCGAGGTCCAGCGTCCACACCTCGGCGGCGACCGGCGAGGTCGAGCGGATCATCACGGCGGACCCGTCCCGGGAGCGGCTCAGGGCGAGCTCGGACCAGTGGTCGGGCTCCTCGAGCAGCACCGGGTCCGTGGAGGGGTCGCTGCCCAGCACGTGGCGGCGCACCTCGGCGCGCCGCCCGAGGTCGTCCAGACGGGTGTGGAGCAGCGCGGTCGAGTCCGCGGAGAACACGGCATCCGGCCCCGCGCCGTGCACGGAGTCGTCCACGACCACGCCGGTCTCGGCGTCGGTAACCACGAGGCGGCAGCCGCCCGCGGCGGCCTCGGCCCGGGCGAGCAGGCGGTGGTCGGGGGAGAGGGCGATGCCCAGCACCCTCCGGCAGTCCTCCACCAGCACGCTCTCGCCGGGCAGCAGCTGCCCGGGGACGGGGACGGGCACGCCGGACGGGCCGCGCACGGCCTCGGAGTCCCGCACGCGGGAGAAGGTGACGCCGTCCAGCGGGTGGGTGCGGTCGATGTACCACCAGCCGTCCAGCAGCACCGGCACCGACAGCTCCTGCGGCACCTCGTCCTCGAGGGTCTCCGCGAGGCGGGCACGCAGCGGCGCGAGCGCGAAGGTGGCGCGGTCGGTGTGCGCGTTCTCGGCGGTGAGGTGCTGGCGCACCTCGTCGGAGCGGAAGTCGCGCAGCCAGCGGAACGGCAGCTCGGCGGAGTCGCCGAAGAGGATGCGCTGCGCGGTGCGGGGCGCCGGACGGGGGGCGAGGAGGGACTCCGCGGAGCGCAGCGGGGGGTGCGGGGCTGCGGGGACGAGGTGATCGGTCATCGGAGCGGCTTTCCTCTCGGGGGGGGGCGGCCGGTTGGGGCGAAATCCGGTTCGGTGGTGTTCTCGGCCGGACTGGTCACGGCGGGGCACTGCGGGTGATCAGCTCTCCGGAGTCGGGACCCGACCGAGCCGGCCGACGGCGACGGCGCCACCGTGAGCGGTCCGCCCGCGTGCACGGGCAGGGCCGGGGCGAGGGGGACATGACGAGGAGCGGAGAGCGCCTGGGGCGCCGGCGTGCCGTTCACCGTCGGGACCCTTCCCTTCCTCGGAGCTCGTGGGACGGCCGCAGAGCCGTGCTGTGATGTCGTTCTGCGACATGCGTCATGCACGTTACGCTCGGTGTTTTACAGGTATGTGAAAAGTCCTG
Source organism: Brachybacterium atlanticum (assembly GCF_025669985.1). Taxonomy (NCBI): domain Bacteria; kingdom Bacillati; phylum Actinomycetota; class Actinomycetes; order Micrococcales; family Dermabacteraceae; genus Brachybacterium; species Brachybacterium atlanticum. The sequence continues at coordinate 49,280 of NZ_JAKJJW010000013.1, forward strand.
AAAACGGGTGCGCTCGCATTCGGTGGGGGATGATCGACGGAGCACGGCTGGAGGAGGACCAGGCGATATGGCGACGGATGACCACGGGAGGTTCGCTCCTGAGCTGCGCGCGGCGATCAAGCGCAGCGGGCTGACCCTCACCGTGATCTCCCAGCGTCTGCGCGCGCGCAACCGTCCCGTGAGCGTCGCGACACTCAGCAACTGGCAGTCGGGTCGGAGCCTGCCCGGCGGCGACCAGTCCCTCGGTGTCGTCGCCGCCCTCGAGGAGCTGCTCGGGCGGCCCCCGGACTCGCTCGCGGATCTCGTGGGCGGGCCGCGACTGCAGGGGCGCGCGGTGCAGGAGATGAGCTTCGTCGGGCGGCCGTCCAGCCGCGAGGTCTTCCAGGAGGCGCTCGATGAGCTCGGCTTCGCCAGCGCGCAGCAGTACGCGCACGAGCGCGTCATCCACCAGCTCGCGATCATCGACTCGACCCGGTCGGTGCAGCGACTCGAGCACCGCATGATCGTGCGTGCGCTGGAGTCGGGGACCTGCCGGCTCCCGGCGGTGCACGTGCTGGGGCAGAACGAGCCCAACATCGCCCCCCGCTACATCCCGACCGAGGGCTGCACCATCGGGAGGCGCGTGGCCTGGCCCCGCCGCCGCGCCTACGGGGTCGAGTTCCTGCTCGACGGGCGCCTCGACGCGGGCCAGGTCGCCACCTTCGCCTACCGGGTCGAGTTGCACGCCAGCGCCACCGACGTCACGGGCAGCATGTACTCCGTCCCCCGACCCGCGAACGACGTGCTGCTCGAGGTCGAGTTCCGCGGCCCGCGCCGCCCCCTGGACTGCGAGCGCTACCGGCGCACGGACGCCGGGGAGACGGTCTCCTCCCTGCGGCTCGACCACCGCGACCGCCTCCAGATCAGCGAGGCGCGCTTCGGGCCCGGCACCTTCGGCCTGCGCTGGTCCTGGGGAGTCGACGACGGCTTCGACGAGGACTTCGACGACCTGTACTGACTGGGTGACCACGGCGTATCCTCGGGTGACAGCACGGTCGCACGGGGAGGTGCGGGACATGGAGCCGTCAGCTCGGAGCATCCTGGTGGGATATGACGACACCAGCGCCGCGATGGCCGCCGTGCGCTGGGCCGCCGAGCTCGCCCATGACACCGGCGCCGGGATCCGCCTCCTGCACGCCTGGACCTGGCCGCTGCTCGGCCAGGGCCTCGCCGGCATCCCCGTGCTCGACCCCGCCGGACCCCGCAACCAGGCCAGCCGCCTGCTGGACGACGCGGCCGAGCGCATCGCCGCCCGCCATCCCGACGTCCCGGTCTCCGCCGAGCTCGTCGCCGGCATGCCGCGCGAGGTGCTCGAGGAGGCCTCCGCCGGTGCCGACCTGCTCGTCGTCGGGACCCGTGGGCTCGGCGCGGTGCTCGGGACACTGCTGGGCTCCGTGAGCCGCGGGCTGCTCCACGACGCCGGCTGCCCCGTCGCGATCATCCGTTCGGACCAGCACCGGGCGGGCCCGGTGCTGGTCGCCTACGACGGCTCCGACACCGCCGGCGAGGCGGTCGACGTCGCCGCCGACCTCGCCGCGGCCTGGGGGTCGACGCTGCGCGTGGTGCACGTGCGCACCGTCCCCCAGGCCCCCTACGACAGCGGCGGGGAGGCCTGGCAAGCGGGGAAGGGCACCCGTGTCCTGCTCGACGAGGGCGTGGTCCGGGCGCGCGCCCGTCAGGCGCGGGTCGAGGTGCAGTCGCGGATGCTCGAGGCCCGCACCGCCGCGGAGGGGCTGCTGGACGCGGCGGCCGGTGCGCGGATGCTGGTCCTCGGCCATCGCGGGCTGGGTCGGGGTCGCTTCGGCTCGACCGCCCACGCGACGGTGCTGCACGCCACCGGCAATGTCACCGTGGTCCGCCACGGCCCCGAGGGCTGAACGGCGGCGCACGAGGACGTGACGTGACTCGCGTCCGACGCTCACCGGTTTGAACGCAGGGTGTCCGTGCGGTTATTCTGCTCGACGGTAGCGTGTCCGAGCGGCCGAAGGTGCATCACTCGAAATGATGTGTGGTTCATAGCCACCGCGGGTTCAAATCCCGCCGCTACCGCCCCTGACCTGGAGTTTCCTCCCGGTCGACGAAGGCCCTCGCCGATCCGGCGGGGGCCTTCGTGCATGCGGCGGGCGGGGGCGATCAGCTCTCTTGGAACTCCTCGTCGAGGTTCGTCGCGAGCAGCGCCGCGAGGGCGTCCAGCGATTCCTCGGCGCCCTCGCCCTCGGCGCGCAGCGTGACCTCGTCCTCGAAGGCGACGTCGAGGGTGAGGAGCATGAGGATGCTCGAGGCCTTCACCGGGCCGGCGTCCGCGGTCTCGATGGTGACGGCGGCAGGCTGCTCGGACGCGGCCTGCGAGAAGAGTGCCGCCGGGCGGGCATGGAGGCCGCTCGCGCTCGCGACCTTCACGGTTCGTGCTGACATCTGGCAGGCCTTTCTCGACATGGTCGACCCAGGGTAGCGCCGCGGAGTGTCCTCGCGGGCGTTCATCCGGTGTTACTGCGCCGTTCACAGAGGTTTCCGACAGGTGGAGATTCCCTGACATCCGTCCGAGAAGTGCGTTCGGGGGCGTCGGCGGGCGCTACGGTGGTGCAGGCCGTCAGGGGTGACGGAGCGGCGACGCGCTCGGGGGAGCCGCGTACCTGGCCGTCTCAGCGGAACGGCCCCACGACCCGGGGGGAGTCATAGCTCGACATCCCCAGCGCGCCGGAGGCGTAGATCCCCTCGACCACGTCCCCGGGATGCAGGACCACGCTGCCGCGGGCGGTCACGGACCAGATGCCGCGGGCGGTGACCCGGGCGTGAACGATCCTGTGCCCGATCAGGTCCGCGAGGGGAGCGCGGGTCCCGTGGCCCCGTCGGCCATCGGGGCCGGGAGACCCGGCCAGGCCGGACAGGAAGGCACGCACGCACCCAGCCTGCCGCACGCTCCAGCCGCCGGGCGGCCCCCGGGTGCTGGACTACGATGACGCAATGACCTCCTCGAACTCCTCGGGCGAACGCGCCCCGGATCCCCGTCCCGCCCGCACCCGCGCCGCGATCTTCACCGCCGCGCGCGAGCTGAGCGCGGACGACGGCGAGGTCACCGTCAACGCCCTGGCCAAGCGCGCCGGCGTCAGCCGCGCCGCGTTCTACAGCCACTTCACCGGGCTCGACGACCTGCTGGGCGCGATGCTCCAGGAGATGTTCGACGCCGCCTGGGAGCGCGGACGCACCAACGGCGCCGCCGGCCACACCATCGAGCAGCACGTGCAGCACGGCTACGCGATGATGGCCGCCTACATCGAGCGGCACCATGCCTTCCTCCGCGGCGCGCTGGACTGGAAGTCCAGCCACCGCACCTACATGATCCTCACCGGGACGATGGCCGCGCTGCACGTCGAGGCGCTCAAGCGCATGCCCGACAGGCTCCCGCCACGTCCCGGCATCGAGGCCCTCGCCCGCAGCCTCACCGGCGGGGAGCTCGTCCACGCCGACCACTGGCTCGTCACCACCGAGGAGGCGGCGAGGGCCGGGGAGGAGCTGGATGCGACCGAGCTGCTCGAGGTCATGCTCGCCACCGCACCGTCCTGGTACATCGGCCTCGGCGTCGACGAGCCGATCCCGGCCGCGGAGCTGCTGGCCTCGGCCCGCACCTACGGCGAGGACGCGGCCGACCAGCACTGAGCGCCGAGCGGAGCAGCCCCCTGCGGGCGGACTCAGCAGGTCGCGACGAGACGCAGCAGCACCCGCGCGCCGAAGCGCACCGCGTCCACCGGCACCCGCTCGTCCACGCCGTGGAACAGCGGGGCGAAGTCGAGGTCCGCGGGCAGCTGCAACGGCGCGAAGCCGTAGCCGGCGATGCCGAGCAGGCTGAGCGGCTTGTTGTCGGTACCGGCGCTGAGGCAGTAGGGAAGCACCTTCGAGCCCGGGTCCTCCGCCTGCACCGCCGCGGTCATCGCGTCCACCAGCGGGGACTCGCGCGGGGAGTCGACGGCGACGCCGATGTGGTCCACGACCACCTCGACGTGCTCGCCGGTCAGCTCGTCCAGCAGGGCCAGCAGCTCCTCCTGGTGCCCGGGCAGGAAGCGGCAGTCGAAGCCGGCCTCCGCGGTCTGGGGGATGACGTTGACCTTGTACCCGCTCTCGAGCATCGTCAGGTTCGCCGAGTCGCGCAGAGTCCCGGCGACGAAGTGGCGGGCCCCGCCGGTCAGGGGCAGGAAGCGGTCGATGTCCTGCTCGTCCCAGCCCTGCCCGGTGATCTCGGTGATCCCATCGAACAGCGCGCGGACGCTGGCGATGTACTCGATCGGGAACTCGTGCTCGTCGATCGCGGTGATCGCGCGGGCCAGGCGCACGATGGCGTTCTCGTCGTTCGGCACCGAGCCGTGCCCGGCGCGGCCGGTGGCGCGCAGCCGCCCCCAGGCCAGGCCCTTCTCGGCGGTCTGGACGAGATAGGCGCGCACGTCCTCGCCGGTGGACTCCTCGGGCAGGCTGATCGAGTAGCCGCCCACCTCGCTGATCGCCTCGGTCATGCCGTCGAACAGCTCAGGGTGGTTCTCCACCAGCCACTGGGCGCCCCAGACGCTCGCATTCTCCTCATCGGCGAAGAAGGCGAACATCAGATCGCGCGGCGGGGCCTGCCCGCTGCGGGCCAGGTGACGGGCGACGGCCAGGATCATCCCGACCATGTCCTTCATGTCCACGGCGCCGCGGCCGTGGATCATCCCGTCGATGATCTCGGCGCCGAAGGGGTCCACCGACCAGTCCTCGGCGCGAGCCGGGACCACGTCGAGGTGGCCGTGGAGGATCAGGCCGCCGCGCTCGCGGTCCTCGCCCGGCATGGTCACCAGCACGCTGGGACGGGCGGGGTGCGACTCGACCACCTGCGGCTCGAGGCCCACCTCGTGCAGCCGCTCGACGACGTACTCCGCCGCCTCGGTCTCACCCTTCCCCCAGGTCTCGGGGTCGTTGCCGCCGAAGTTCGTGGTGTCGATCCGGATGAGCTCGCGGGTGAAGCGCACGGCCTCGTCCTGCAGCAGGGCGAGCTCGTCGGCGGTGGGGGCGGCGATCGGCATGCCGGGGTCCTCCTCGGGGTCGGGTCCGTTCACCGTACCCGGCCCCGAGGGAAGAGGCTCAGGACTGTGAACGCTCGAGATGCGCGCGCACGAACCACTGGAACTTCTCCAGCTCGGCGGACTGGCCGATCAGGATGTCCTCGGTGATCGGGTCGAGCTCGCCGGCGAGGGTGATCGCCTTGCGGTGGGAGGCGATGACGCCGTCGTAGACCTGGTCGATCGCGGCGAGGTGCTCCTGGGTGCCGGCCCTGCCGGTCTCGTAGTCGCTCCAGCCGCGCTCGGCGACGAGGCGACCCGGGGTGCCGACGGGGGAGGCGCCCAGCTGCGCGATCCGCTCGGCGACCTCGTCGGCGTAGCCGCGCACGAGCTCCACCTGCGGGTCGAGCATCTCGTGCACCGCGATGAACTGCGGGCCCACCACGTTCCAGTGGGCATGCTTGAGGGTGAGGTGCAGGTCGTTCAGGGCGTGGAGGCGGTCCTGCAGCGCTTCCACGAGCCGGCGGGAGTCGTCGGTGCCGAGGCCGGGGACGGTGTAGCTGAGGTCGGTCATGAGTGCTCCTAGTCGTGGTCGGGTCCCGGCGGCCGGGCGGCGGCGCCGGGGACGTGCGGATCCTTCCCCTCCATCCTCTCATTCGACCCGCTGCCGCCGGCAGGGTCCTCCCTCCTGCCCCGTACGATGGCCCCGTCAGCGTCCCCTGCGGAAGGAGCGCCCATGAGACCCGTCGACGAGCTGCGCGACCGGCTCCACGCCGCGCGCCGACGCGCCGAGATCGCGGGCGCCCGCGCCGACGTCCTCGCCCAGGCGCGGGCCGTGGTCCCCGAGCTGCCGCGCGACGCCGATGCGGGCCACCTCGAGCGGGCCGCCCGACGCCTGGTGCGGCGCGCCGCGCAGGACGAGTTCGCCCGCGAGGGGATCACGAGGATCCCCGTCCCCGAGGCGACCGGACGGGCCGAGCTGCGACGCGCCGACCTCGCCTCCGACGCGGCCTTCCACGCGGTCGTCGAGGACGTGCTCAGCGCCGTCGAGATCGTGCCGAGCCCGCTGGAGAGCGACGACGCGGTCGCGCTGCGCGACGCCCGCGCCTCGTCCGACGCCTACGGACTCTCGCCCGAGGTCGCCTCCGATCTCGCGTCCTACCTGCTGGGTCGCGCCTTCCTGCTGCGCGACGAGGAGCGCGACCTCGACGCCTATCTCGACCGGCACGAGCGGCAGATCCGCGAGGACATGCGCAGCGCGCTGGTGCGCCTGGTGCGGGTGCCGCTCGAGCTGCGCAGCGCCCGTGAGCGCCACCACCGGATCGCGAGCGGCCTCGCCCCCGATCCCGCGGGCACCGCGCACGGAGCCGGGACGGGTGCTGGGACTGCCGGCGGGGCGGGGAGCGGCGCGAGCGGTGCCGGCGCCGCCGCCCGCGAGGCCCTCTCGCAGCGCGCCCGCTCGGCGATGGACCACGCGCGTGCCGAGGCCGGTCGTGCCGCCCTCGGCGCCCTGCGCAGCGGCGCCGGCCGCGCCTTCGAGCGCTACGGCCGAGGGGACGACGGCGGGGACGTGCGGGGCGGGGAGGCGCGGAGCAGGGATGAGCGAGGTGCCGCGGACCGGGCCCGGAAGCAGCGGATGGGCGGGCAGCAGGCCGGCGAGCACCGCACAGCCGAGCAGACGGTGCACGACCCACGATCGGACTGATCGGGCGTCGGTCGGGCCCAGCGGCCGGACCTGTCGGCCGGGCCCATCGGTCGGGCCCGCCGTCGGCGGATCGGCACGTCGCCCCACCCCTCGACGCACTGCGGCGCCGCCCCCTCGGGGACGGCGCCGCAGTGCTGCGGGAGGGGCCTGCTCAGACCCCGGCCTTCTCGGAGAGCTGGCGCTTGATCCGCGCGAGCATCCCCGACATGCCGTTCAGCCGCAGCGGGCTGACCACCTCGGCCAGGCCCAGCTCGCCGGTGACCGTGTCCGGGGTGTCCAGCACCTCGCCCACGGTGCGACCGTCGAGGGCCTCGGCGAGGATCGCGGCGAAGCCGCGTGTCGTCGGCGCCTCCGGCGGGGCGGAGAAGAACAGGTGCGCGGTCGCCTCGCGACCCTGCCCCTCCACCTCCGTGGCCAGGAAGATCGGGGACTGGCACTCGGGCACCGGCTCGAGCAGCTCCGGGTGCTCGGAGTAGCGCTCGGGCAGCTCGGGCAGGCCCTGCGAGAACTCCAGCAGCAGCTGCAGGCGATCCTTCCCGCCGAGCGCGTGGAAGTCGTCGGCGATCTCCGCGAAGCCCTCGGGCAGCGCGGAGGTCGCGGCGTCGGCGCTGTGCGTCGGGCTCATCGGGCGGGGACCCCGCCGGGCTCGGTGCCCTGCGCGATCGGCAGGCGCACGCCGTTGCCCCACTCGGTCCAGGAGCCGTCGTAGTTGCGCACCGAGTCGAAGCCGAGCAGGTGGGTGAGCACGAACCAGGTGTGCGCGGAGCGCTCGCCGATGCGGCAGTACACGACCGTCGGCGTCCCGGTCTCGAAGCCGAGCTCGCCCTGGTAGATCGCCTCGAGCTCCGCGCGGGACTTGAAGCGGCCGTCCTCCGCGGCGGCGCGGGCCCACGGCACCGAGCGCGCGGTGGGGATGTGGCCGCCGCGCACGGTGCCCTCCTGCGGGTAGTCGGGCATGTGGGTGCGCTCACCGGAGTACTCCTGCGGGGAGCGCACGTCGATCAGCGGCCCGCCGAGGAAGTCCAGCACATCCTCACGGTAGGCGCGGATCGGGGCGTCCTCGCGCTCGATGACGGGATAGCCGCTGGTCGGCGCGGGGCGGCCCTCGGTCGAGGTCGTCATCTCGCGACCCTCGGCCTCCCAGGCGGCGCGGCCGCCGTCGAGCAGGCGCACGTCCTCGTGGCCGAACAGGCTGAACACCCACAGCGCGTAGGCGGCCCACCAGTTCGACTTGTCGCCGTAGATCACCACGGTGGTCTCGCGGGTGATGCCGGAGGCGTCCATGAGCTTCGCGAAGCCCTCGCCGTCGACGTAGTCGCGGGTGACCGGGTCGTTGAGGTCGAGGTGCCAGTCGATCTTCACCGCGCCGGGGATGTGCCCCGTCTCGTACAGCAGCACGTCCTCGTCGGACTCGACGACCACGAGTCCCTCGGTCTCGCCCGCGGCGAGCCGGTCCGCGAGCCACTGCGTGGTCACGAGCCGCTCGGGGTGGGCGTAGTCCTGCAGGGAAGGAGTCGGATCGGCGGGAATGGTCATCAGTTCACCTTTCGACGGTCGATATCGCACGACGTATGCCCCCAGTCTGTCACCGTCGTGCGCGCAGTGGGGATCCGGCGATGACGCTGTGCGCGGACACGCGCGATGTGCTTCCCCCGCGGGGTCCGTGCTCCTACGGTGGCCCCATGATGGAAGACCTGGACACAGAGCCCGTCATCCCCACCCTCGATCTCACCGTCCTCGACTGCCCCGACGCCCTCCAGCTGGCCACCTTCTACGCGAAGCTGCTCGGCTGGCGGGTCGAGGAGGGCAGCGACTCCGACTGGGCGGAGCTGATCCCGCCCCGCGGCCGTCGCAGCGAGGACGACCCCGACGGCGAGGCCTCCCTCGCCTTCCAGAAGGTGCCGGACTTCCGCCGCCCCACCTGGCCCGACGGCGACCACCCCCAGCAGTTCCACCTCGACCTCTCCGTCACCGACATCGACCGCGCCGAGCCCCGGGCACTCGCCCTCGGCGCGACCGTCCACGAGCACCAGCCCTCCGCCTCGGGCAGCTTCCGCGTCTACCTCGACCCTGCGGGACACCCCTTCTGCCTGTGCTTGACGGCCTGAGGACTGGGTCCGTGTGACAGCCGCCTGACGAGCCGGCGTCGCCGGGTCTCGCCCCCGCGTCGCCGGTTCCCGCCCCTGCGCCCCTCCGTGTGATCACGGAGGGGCGCTCTGCGTCGTGAAGGGATCGGCGCGGTGGGGACGACGCGGATGCGCGGCCGACGGGGATGGGCGGCCGGCGGGGATGCGGGGCCGACGAGGATCCCCCTGGCGCCGGGAGCGGCCGACGCCGTGCTGTGCCGACACGGCCGAGGGTCCTGTGTGCGTCCTCGGGAGTCGCCTTTCGTCATGACGTCAGGTGAAGGGTGAGGGGAATTCAAAAATGCTGGTTCTCTGAATCGTCCGAGACTTCGATGTATTCGGTGGGGGTGTCGTCCATTCCTTCTGCCCGCCGCCTCTCGTGGCCTGTCGCCTGGCCTTCCGTGGTCGTGGCGCATGGCGTCCAGTGCGTCTCGAGGGTCCGCCCTCGGCGCCGGATGCGTCGACCTGGAATCGGGGGAGAGTGCAGGTCGAGCGCCTAGCAGGAGGGTGCGACAAAGAAGCATCGTCGTCCACAGCGGGGTGTGTTCCGGTGGATGAGTCCCCGCTCGATCCTCGCGCGGAGGGCTCGTCCACAGTGACTTCTCCTCCCCGCGGGGTGGTTATCCACAAATCGATCCACATTTCGATCTGGGGGTTCTGAAATGGGCGTGTGGTCGGTAGAGTCCAGGTATTCGAAGAAGCGCTCATCGGTGAGTGCCCGGACAGCGGGGGAGGTGGCGGCAGTGGGGGAGTTCGACGACATCGACGACGATGCGCGCCGCGACGCATCGTCCGAGACCGCGCGACAGTCCCCGTCGAGCGATGCCTCCTCAGGGCCGGGCCCGTCGAGCCCCGCCGCTCCCGCCCGTCCCGCGCGCGAATGGCGCGTGCGCGCCCGTCGGGAGCTCACCGAAGAGCTGATCCTCGAGGAGGTCGGCGGCATCGAGGGGAAGAACGCGGGCCGCGTGCTCGCGCTCCACTCCCTCATGCGAGAGGAGGCGCAGCTCCACGCCCGCCGTCTCCGCCATCTCGCGGACTTCTTCGCCGTCGACACGGACAACGAGGGCTCGCTGGTCGACGCGGACATGACCGCGATGAAGGTCGCCGTGGGACTGCGCTGCTCCATCACGCAGGCCACCTCGCAGATCCGCGACGCCCACCACGCCGTCGTCGACCTGCCCCGGATGTTCGCGCACCTCGAGGCCGGCGACCTGCCGGAGGACTACCACCGCTTCCTGCTGCGCCAGGTGCGACGGCTCGACGCCGACCAGATCCGCCTGGTCGACGAGCACCTGGCCGGCGTGGAGATCCCCTCGATCCCCCGCAGCACCTTCGAGGCCCAGGTGCGACTGGCCGTGGCCTCGGTCGGGAACGAGCTGAAGCCGCCCCGCGAGGCGCGCGAGGTGCGGATCGACGGTGTCGACTCCGAGCAGGGCGTCGCCTGGATCACGATCACCGGCCCGATCCCCGAGATCCGCAGCCTCGGCCTGCGGCTCGACGCGAGTGCCCGCGCCGTCCAGCGCGCCCAGCGCGTCGCGCTCGAGGCAGGGGAGGAGGAGCCGATCCCCTTCGACCTCGACGGCGACGTCCGCGACCGGGAGCGCCCCCTCAGCCTGTCGGCCCTGCGCTACGCGATCCTCACCCGCACCATGCTCGACCTCGACCCGGTCGAAGAGACCGCGCAGCCGTTCAAGATCCTCGTCACCGTACCCGTGACGACCCTGCTCGGGATGGACGACTCCCCGGCGATGCTCGACGGGCTCACCCCGATCCCGGCCGAGCTCGCCCGGGACCTCGCCGCGACCTCCTCCGTCTGGTACCGGATCCTCACCGACCCGATCTGCGGGACCCACCTCCCCGCCCGGATCGACACCTACCGACCCGACGCACAGCAGCGCATGCAGCTGCGGCTGCGCCACCCCGTCTGCGCGGCGCCCGGATGCACCCGCCCCACCGCGCTCGCCGCGGAGGACGACCACATCATCGAGTACGACCACCAGGATCCCGCCCGAGGCGGCCCGACCTCCCTCTGGAACCTCCACCGGCTGTGCCGGCGCCACCATCAGCTCAAGACCGCCGGGCTGATCGACCCTGCCAGGGATCCCCAGGACGACCCCGACCGCGGGGACCGCAGCACCAGCGCCGAACCGCTGGTCACGACCTGGCAGCTCGAGCAGGACCTCCGGGTGCGCACCGCGGAGAACACCGATCTGCTCACCCCGCGGATGACCCGCCGCCTCGACCAGGCTGAGAGGACGCACCGCCGCGCCCGGGAGGCCAGGCAGCGCGGACCCGACGAGCCCCGCTGCCGAGCACTCGACGAGGCCGAGGACCATCTCGCCGAGATCCAGCTCGAGGACGAGTTCACCAGAGTGCGGACGAAGCGCCGCGTCATCCCGCCCGGGCCGCCGCTCGACGTGGACCACCCGTCGTTCTGACTGCCGTGTACTGATCCGGACGCCCCGCCGCGGCGCCAGGTCGACCATGAACGGCGCCGACCGTGCTGTTCGCCCGCGGTTCACCGCCGCGACCGGAGGCGGAGACGAGCGCCTCCTAGCGTGAGGGCGCCACGATCACCTGCCCGGAGGAGCCCCGCCATGACCGAGACCGCCCGCCCCCGACGACGCCTCCTGGTCATCTCCGTCGACGCGATGAGCGTCGTGGACGTGCCCTTCGCCCGCACCCTCCCGCACTTCGCCCGGATCCTCGAGGGCAGCTGGGGCAGCGCCGAGGCGATCTACCCGTCCGTCACCTACCCGAACCACACCTCGCAGACCACCGGCCGCACCGCCGACGGCCACGGCATCTACGCCAACGAGAAGGTCACCCCCGGGGAGCGGATCCCCGACTGGTTCTGGGACGCCCGCGACATCGCCTGCCCCACCCTCTTCGACCTCGCCAAGGAGCAGGGCCTGACCACCGCCGCCGTCGGCTGGCCCGCCACCGGCTGGTCGCCCTCGCTCGACATCGCCGTCCCCGAGATCTGGGACCGCGCCGGCCTCGAGCCCACCCTCGCCGTGCTGCGTGAGGCCGCCACCCTGCGCGGCCGCGAGTACGTCGACCGCCATGCGCACGAGATCGGCTGGGACCGCAAGCACCGCTTCGGCCGCTTCAACACCGCCGTCGCCGCCGACATCCTCCGCACCGACGCGCCCGACGTGCTCTTCCTCCACCTCGTCGACGTCGACTCCGCCCGCCACGCCACCGGCCGCTTCACCGCCGAGGTCAAGGAGGCGTTCGAGCGGGTCGACGGCTGGCTCGGCGAGCTCCTCGCCGCCCTCGAGGACGCCGGCACCGCCGCCGAGACCGACATCGCGATCGTCTCCGACCACGGCCACGTCGAGGTGGGGCGCGTGCTGCGCGCCAACGCGCTCCTGGCCCGGCAGGGCTTCGTGCGCCTCGACGCCGACGGCGAGGTCAGCAGCTGGGACGCCTGGGTGCACGGCTGCGGTCTCACCGGCCAGCTCCACCTGCACCCCGAGGCCGACGAGACCACGCGCGAGAAGGTGCTCGCCCTGGTCGAGGACTGGGTCGCCGACCCCGAGGTGCCCGTCCAGGCCTTCCACCCGCTGACCGACATGCACGAGGACTACGGCTGGTCAGGCCCCTTCCTCGGCATCCTCGAAGGGGTCAGCGGCACCGCCTTCCAGAACCTCTGGGACGGCCGCTGGCTGATCGACCGCTTCGACCCCGAGTACGAGTTCCTGCTCTCCCAGCACGGACACCTCCCCGAACAGGACATCCAGGCCGTGTTCGCGATGACCGGACCCAGCATCGAGCCCGGGCTCCGCATCACCCGCTGCACCGTCACCGACGAGGCCGTCACCTTCGCGCACCTGCTCGGCCTCGAGATCCCGGACGCCGACGGCCGCGTGCTCGAGGAGATCCTGCGGCCCGCGCCCGTGCACCAGGACGCGGTGCGTCAGGACGCGTAGGCCTCGAAGGCCGCGCGGATGCCGTCGGCCGACGCCCCGGAGGCCAGCAGCACCTGCAGCAGCAGGCGGGCCTTCGGGGCGGGCAGCAGCCCGGCCATCACGGCGCCCGCATTCAGCAGGTCCACCTCGGAGCCGGGATAGCCGTAGTGGTGCGTGGAGGTGCCGCCGCCGAAGGGCCGCGCCGCGACCACGACAGGCACCCTCTCGCCCAGCAGGCGACGCAGGCGCGGCATCGCGGAGGGGGAGACGTGCCCCATCCCGACCCCGTCGATCACCAGCCCCGCCAGCGCCTCGGCGGGGAGGTGGTCCAGCAGCGCGAGGTCCTCGTCGAGGCCCGCGGTGAGCAGCGGCACCGCCGGGAAGCGGTCCGGCGGGAGTCCGCCGGAACGGGCCGGACGCGGCAGCGGGAGATGGAGGAGGCGCAGGTCCTCCCCGCCGACGATCGCGAGCGGCCCCGAGGGCTCCGAGGCGAAGGCCGAGACCCCGCGGGACGAGGCCTTCACGACCCGGTCCGCGAGATGCGCGTGGGCGTCGAACACGACCAGCACGCCCAGGCCGCGGGCCGACGGAGCGGTCGCCGCGCGGACCGCGTCGCGGAGGTTCGCGGGCCCGTCGGCGCCGGGCGCGCTCGCCGGACGCATCGCCCCGGTCACCACCAGCGGCGCCTCCCGGTCCCAGAACCGGTTGAGCAGGAACGCCGTCTCCTCGAGGGTGTCGGTGCCGTGGGTGAGCACCACGCCGGCCGCGCCGGAATCGACCGCGGCTCGCGCACTCTCCAGCACGGCGCGCAGGTGGTGCGGGCGCACATCGGAGGAGGAGATGTTCGCGAGCGCTCGGGGCCGCAGCTCGACGTCCCCGCCGACGGCGGCGAGCAGCCGCGCCCCCGTGTCGTGGTCCGGGCGGGCGCTCTCGCCGCGGGCGTCCTCGGTCATGAAGATGGTGCCGCCGAGGGAGAGCACCTCCACGAAGGCGCTCACTCGGTCTCGATCTCCTCGCCGAGATAGGCGGCGGCGGTGCGCACCGAGGCCTTGCGGGCAGGCTTGCGGTCCGCGCCCCCGGCGACGTGCGCCTCGTACCAGGCCTCGGCCGTGGCGCGCGTGAACTCCGCGCCGTCGGGGGAGCCGGCGAAGCTGCCCAGGCGACGCATCAGGTCCTTGCCCGGATCCTCGAGGTGCTGGGCCAGCGCGTACAGCGCCGCGTCCCAGCCGCAGCCCGTGGCGGCGGGGCCGAAGGTCGCCCAGTGCGCGTCGGCGGGGACGGTGTGGCGCAGGGTGAGGGTGCTGCCCCCGCCGTCGCCGTCCGTCCCCTCCTCCGCCGCCGTGATCAGCAGCTCCAGATCGCTCGAGCTCTTCCCGAACTCCCAGGTCAGCAGCAGACGATGCGGCGGTTCGACCTCGACCAGGCGGCCGCTGGTCTCCATCTCGGGCAGCTCGTAGCGCCCGCCGGGGACCACGTCGCCGCTGGCGGTGCCGAACCAGCGGGCGAGCCGCTCGGCCGTGGTCAGCGCCTCCCAGAGCTGCTCGGGGGCGGCGTCGAAGGTCTGGGAGAGGGCGACCGTGTTCCCGGTCTTCGCAGGGGTGACCGTGCGGGTCACGGCGGTCAGCTGGGCGGTGGGGGTGGGAGTCATGAGAGGCCTTCCTCGCCGGGGGCGATGCGTCGCAGACGCACGATCACCTCGGCGTGCTCGGTGTGGGGGAACATGTCGACGTAGCGGCCGGCGACGATGCGCACCGAGGGCATCGCGGCGAGGTCGTCGGCCAGGCTCGCCGGATTGCAGCTGGAGTAGAGGACGTCGCGGACCCCGGAGCGCTCGAGCCAGCCGGCGAGCTCCGGCCCGAGGCCGCGGCGCGGCGGGTTCACCACGACGATATCGGGCGGGCCTGCGGGGCCGGCGGCCTCCTCGATGGCCCAGGCGGTCGCGTCGGCCGCGAGGAAGCGGACCCGGGCGCCCGCGGCCTCCGCGCCCTCGCGCGCCCCGTCGATCGCCTGGGCGGAGACCTCCACCCCGGTGACCCGCGCGGCGGGGAGGGCGAGGGCGAGATGCAGGGCGAAGCCGCCGAGACCGCAGTACAGGTCCCAGATCCGCAGGCCGGGGCCCGTCTCCTGGTCTGCCCGCGCCCCCGCGATCTCGCCCGCCCACTCCGCGCCCTGGCGGTACAGGGCGCCGGCGACCTCGGTGTGGGTCTGCAGGAAGGACTGCGGGCGGGAGAACAGCGTGACGTCCCCGGTGCGCACGGCGAGACGACCGGCCCCGGCCAGCGGGATCTCCTCCTCGCCCTCGACGCGCGTGGTGTGCTCGGGGTGGATGTTCGCGCTGACCGACACGACCGAGGGATGCGCCTCGAGCAGCCGCGGCAGGTGCTCCCGCAGCCGCTCCAGCGCCGCGGTGCTGCGCAGCACGAAGCGCAGCAGATGCTCCCCGTCCGGGGAGCTGGTGACCAGCACGTTCTTGATCTCGCCGCGGCGGCGGGCGACGTCATAGGGCGGGATCTGCGCCCGACGGATCAGGGCCTTCGCCCCCTCGAGCACCTCCTCGACCCCGTCCGGGTAGAGGGGGCAGTCGCACAGGTCGGTGCCCGCGGACTGCCCGGGCAGGGTCAGCAGCGGCACCTGGGCGGTGCCGCCGACGGCCATCTTCCCGCGGGCGCGGAAGCCCTGCTCCGCGCCGACGATCGGCTCCGACCAGATCGTGCCCGGCGCGAGATGCGGGGCGAGCAGCTGCTCGACGCGCTCGCGGCCGCGGGCGACCTGCCGTGGGCGGGGGAGGTCCAGCAGCGTGCAGGACCTGCACGCGCCGGAGTCGAAGTGGTGGCACCGCACCCCAGGAGTCTACGAGCCCGGCCGTCGGCTGTCGCACCCCCGCGCTACCGTCGCCGACGGGTCACGAGACGCGGCCGGACTCCCTCGACAGAGGCCGCGCGGCAACCGGAACCGAACCCGGTGCCCGTCGAGGAAGACCCGGCCGGGGGCGTCCGCCCATCCGGTCAGATGGCCCGGGGCCTCCGCGGGCCCTTCTCGGAAGGTGATTCGCATGCATCTCGACGACCACGCGGCGACCTGGCGCGACCAGCTCGTCGAGCTGTCCCTGCCCGGGGTCGGGGCGGTGACGGCACGGGTGGACACGGGGCCGACGGACACCGCGCCCGACGGCGCGCCGGCCGAGGGATTCCGGCGGCGGGAGCCGACGGTGCCTCCGGCGCGGGAGACGGTGCGCCGCACGCTCGCCGCACGGCCGCCGCTCGTGCTCGAGCACGCCTGGCTGGTGGTGCCCGCTCTCGGGCCCGTGCTGCCGGTGGAGGAGGCGGGCGTGGGGCTGGTCGGCGACCTGTCCGGCCGGCGACCGCCCGAGGAGGTGCAGGGCGAGAGCGCTGCGCCGGCCCGTCCCAGCCGGGAAGGGGCGGAGGTCGGGGCTCCGATCGGGGCTCCTCGGCGGCGTCCGCTCTCCCCGCGCTGGGGCTGGTTCCGCGTCCCCGCCGTGGCGACGGCGCTGCGGGCGAGGGGCGGGATCGTCGGTCGCGGAGCGCTCGTCGGCCCTCGCCGGGAGTGGTACGAGCCGGCCGTCGCGACGCGCGAGGACCTGCTGGGCGCCCATCCGGACCAGGCGCTCGAGAGCGCGCTGGCGGCCGCGCGGGAGCTCGGACAGGTGGCGGTGCTGCGGATCGGGCCGGACGGGCTCGACGTCCACCCCACCGGCGCGGACCCGCGGGTCCCCGTGCTGGAGGGGCTCCCGCTGCAGGTCACGGCCCGGCCTGCGCAGTGCCCGCTGCAGGGCGAGGACGGCTGCGGGCCCTGCCGGCCCGTCGGCGGCCCCTGGATCCGTGCCTCGCAGGAGGCGCAGCTCGACTGGGAGGCGCGGCGTGCGCAGGCCGTCGCGATGCTGGGCTGCGGGGTGTGCTTCGGGGAGGCGCTGCCGCCGGAGCCGGATCAGCCACAGGTGCCGCGCCTGGCGGAGGCGGTGCCCGTCACGCACCTGGGCCGGCTGCACCTGCGCGGCGGCGGGAGCGTGCGGATCGACCCGCTCATCAGGCCGCGCTGACCCCGTTCGCCGGGCTGATCAGGCGAACCACTCCGTGGGCTGGCCCAGCTGCAGCAGCACCGAGAACACCACCGCGACCACGACGATCGCGATCACGCCGGCGAGCAGCGGGCGGCGCAGCGCGAGGGCGACCACCTTCTCCGGGAACGAGCGCGGGACGTCCTCGCGCAGCCGCCAGTAGTCCCCGAGCAGGCCCTTCCGGTGCGCCCAGCGCTCGAAGGGGACGGTGAGATAGGGGATCAGGGCGGAGCCCAGGCCCATCGCCAGGCGCCCGAGGCTCCAGCGCTGATCGACCGCGACCAGCACCGTCACCACCACGTAGGACAGGAACACGAAGCCGTGCAGGCTCCCGCCGATCCGCACCCCCACCTCGGTGACCTGCAGCGCGTACTTCAGCAGCATGCCGAGCAGCAGCAGGGTCCAGGTGACCATCTCGGCCAGGGCCAGCAGACGGTACAGGCGGGACGGGGTCCGGATCAGACGCATGGTCCTCATGGTGCCAGAGGCCCGCTGGATCCCACCCGGGAGCAGGGGCGGGGTGCGACGATCGCACGGGCCCTCGGCTCCCTGCAGGGCAGGTTGCCTGACCTCTCCCGCCGCGGCCACCGTGGTCACGACGGTCAGCTCGACCTGAGCCGCGCCGTGGTCCGCGCGGTGGCCGGCGCCGTCCACGGATCCTCCGGCCAGGGGTGCTTCGGATAGCGGCCCCGCATCTCCTTGCGCACCTCCCGGTACGGCCCGTCCCAGAAGGAGCGCAGGTCGTCCGTGACGGCGAGCGGCCGACGGGCCGGGGAGAGCAGGTGGAAGAGCACCGGCACCCTGCCCCGCACCAGCTGCGGCGTCTCGGCGAGGCCGAACAGCTCCTGCAGCTTCACCGCGACGACGGGTCGGCCGCCCTCCTCGTCCGGCGCGGGATAGTCGATCCGGGCGGTGGATCCCGAGGGGACAGGGAGCCGCTCGGGGGCGAGGGCATCGAGCTCGGACGCCTCCGGCCAGGGCAGCAGGGTGCGCAGCGCCGAGACCAGGTCGATGCCGTCCAGGCGGGCCCTCACGTGCGGGGCGAGCCAGGTCTCGAGCGCGGCCAGGAGTGCGTCCTCGTCCATCGCCGGCCACGGGTCACCGAGCTCGCGGTGGATCAGGGCGAGCCGGCCTCGCAGACTGCGGGCGGTGTCCGACCAGGTCAGCGCCTCCAGGCCCCTCTCGCGGACCACGGAGAGCACCGCCGGGACCGTGTCCTCGGCCGTCGTCGCGACCGGGGTGGAGGACAGCTCGATCGCACCGAGTGCACGCCGGCGGCGGGCACGGACGGTGCCGTTCTCGAGCCGCACCGTGCGCTCCTCGACGAGCAGACCGGCGCCCAGGTCGAGGGCCTCGTCCTCCGTGAGCGGGGCGGCGGCGCGGATCACCGCGCCGGTGCCGTCGGCGGCCCGCCCCTCCGCGCGCTGGACCTCCCAGACCGCGAGCCACGGCGCGCCGAGCAGGCCGCTGCCCTCGGGCAGGGCCGCCCGCGTGCCGGAGGCGAGGAGATAGGAGCGGGAGCCGTCGGCCACCCGCCGCGCGATCCGCTCCGGGCGAGCGAGGGCGAGGACGGCGCCGGGGGAGGCCGGGCCACCGCCGGAGCCGGCCAGCCGTGCGAGGCGGTCGCGCTCCCGGCGCCAGCGGTCGGCGCCGGGGGCACGGCCTGCGCGGAGATCGGCGAGGAGGTGGGGGAGATCGGCGCCCGTGGGGCGGTGGTCGTCGGAGACCGCGGCGACGACCTCGGTGGCCGACGGCCCGCCCGCGAGCAGGGCCCGCGCCTCGCGCACCCCGACCGGGAGCTTCGCGGTGCGGCGACCGGCTGGGGTGGGGCGGCCCTCCTCGTCGACCAGGCCCAGCGCCCGCAGCGTCTCCTCGGCGGCGCGGATCTCCGCGGCCGGCGGCGGGGTCAGCAGCGGCAGGTCCTCCCCGCGCGGCGTCCCCCAGCAGGCGAGCCAGAGCGCCGCGTCGGTGAGATCCGCGGCGGTGATCTCCGGCGGGGACTGGGCCGGCATCCCCGCGAGCTCCGCCT
The DNA here is from genome assembly GCF_025669985.1 of Brachybacterium atlanticum. NCBI lineage: Bacteria > Bacillati > Actinomycetota > Actinomycetes > Micrococcales > Dermabacteraceae > Brachybacterium > Brachybacterium atlanticum. Next base: position 68,192 of record NZ_JAKJJW010000013.1, read on the forward strand.
CGGAGAACACCCGCACCGCCCGGCCCGGGCCCTGACGGGCGGCACGGCCGGCGCGCTGCTCGATCGCGGCCCGCGAGGCGCTGACCGTGACCAGGCCCGACATGTCCCGCCCGCGATCCCGGCGCACCTCGCGGGACAGCCCCGCATCGACCACCAGATGCACCCCGGGCACCGTGAGGGAGGATTCGGCGAGCGCGGTGGAGACCACGATCCGGGGCGGCTCCCCGGCGCGGCGCCCGCCGGTCGCGCGGTCCTGCTGGGCGGCGGGCAGCCGGCCGTGCAGGGGGAGGACCTCGACCCCGTCGACGAGTCCCTGCAGGCGGGCGACCGTCTCGTCGACCTCGCGGGCGCCGGGCACGAAGACCAGGGCGTCGCAGCCCTCCTCCCGCTGCGCGCGGGCCGCGGTGCGGGCGAGATGGTCCAGGAACTCGCGGGTGACGCCGCGGGCGTCCAGGCGCGGGGACGGGGAGGGGGCGTGCTCGGTGCGCAGAGGGTGCAGGGCGCTCGGCACCTCCACGATCGCCGCGCCGTCCAGCACCTCCGCGACCGCCCGCGCGTCGAGCGTCGCCGACATCGCCCCGACCAGCAGGTCCTCCCGCAGCTGCCGCGTCTCGGCGAGCATCCCCAGCAGCAGGTCCGTCTCCAGGGAGCGCTCGTGGACCTCGTCGAGCACCACCGCCGAGACGCCCGGCAGCTCCGGATCGGCGAGCAGTCGCCGCAGCAGCACGCCCGGGGTGAGCATCTCGACGGCCGTGCCCTTCCCGATCGTCCGCTCGCCGCGGACCGTGAAGCCGACGGGGCCGCCGAGCGGGCTGCCGTCGAGGGAGGCGAGACGGCGGGCGGCCGCGCGCACCGCCACCCGGCGCGGCTGGGTGACCAGGGTCAGTCCGCCGACGAGGTTCGCGACCAGCGGCGGCACCAGTGTCGTCTTGCCCGTGCCGGGCGGGGCGGTGACCACCATCGCGCCCGTCCGCGCCGCGGCCCCGAGCTCCTCCCGTGCCGCGGCGACGGGCAGCCCCGCCCCGACGACGTCCAGGTCGAAGCGGTGCAGGGCAGGGGCGCGGTCCGTCATGCCCCCATCATCCCTGGTGCGGAGGTCGCGCCTCAGTCGATGAGGTCGAACTCGACCTGCTCGGTGTCGGCGCACACGCTCGTCACCGACAGCGTCCACAGGTCCACGGCGACGGTCTCGCCCAGGGTGATCGGTCCGATCTCCCGGGCGGGGCTGTCGCCGACCTGCGCCATGAGCTGCGCGCTGTCGCCCTCGATGCTCTCGAGGGAGACGGTGAGGGACTCCCCGCCGCGCTCGGGCAGGCCCGGGTTCGCCTCCCCTCCCAGCTCCGCGTAGAAGGCGCCCTCGCCCGTGCAGGGCTCCGGCGGGACGAAGCCGTCCGGTGCGGGCGTGACCTCGTAGGACTCCTGCGGCACGACGGCCGCGGTCTTCCCGCCCTCGTCGGAGGCGCCCCCGGCGGAGTCGTCCCCGGCGGAGTCGTCCCCGTCCGAGGCGGCGGGCTCCTCGGCGGTCGTGCCCTGGGCGGCGGGGGAGGAGCTCTCCTCCTCGGGGGATCCGCTGCACCCGGCGGCGAGGAGCACGGCGGCCAGCACGGCGGCGAAGCGTGCGGAGCGGGAACGGCGGGCGACGGTGACGGCCACGGGGATCCTCACGGCAGGACGGGACGAGACGGGCGACACGCTAGCGGACCGGTGCCCTCGTGGCACCATCGGGGGAGCCCGGCCGGTGGGCGATGACGAGCACGCGGAGGAGGGACCGATGACGAGCAGGCCCGAGCGACCCGTCCCGAGCCCGAAGGCGCTCGCCGGACGCAGGGACCCCGCCCGCTCCGTGCGGCCCGTGGACTGGACCGCCGTGCCGGGGCGCCGGCCCGACCCGGCCGCGCGGCCCGAGCAGGCCGACCTGCCCTCCGCCCCGCTGCCCCGCCGACGGGCCAGGACGGTCCCGCTGCCGCGGGCCGCGTCGGCCGCTCCGAGCGATGCCGTGCACACGCTCGACGCGGACGATCCCCGACCGCTCCCACGACCCCTGCGGATCCGCGACGAGGACATCCGCGCCGTCGGCGTGACCGGGGCCGACGGCGAGCGGATCGTGCAGGCCGTCGCCGACCCCGAGGACGCGTGGACCGCCGACGCCGGGACCAGCGACCACTTCCTCCGCGGCGATCTCGTCGTGCAGGTGCGCCGCGCGGACAACGCCGTGATCGGCCTGTTCTCCGCCCGCTACGCGCTCAGCGTGCGCCCCGACGAGTACGAGCCCGCCCTCGACATCGCCGAGGACGCCGCCGGCCCCTCCACCCGCGGCGGGCAGGGCACGCGCCACCCCACCTCGCGCCGCGAGCTGCTGGGCCGCATGCAGCAGGCGGGGTTCGTCATCACCCCCGGGGCGACGCACGGCCGCGTCACCCATCCCGACCATCCCGGCCTCGTGCTGCCGTTCGCCTCGACCCCCTCGGACCGCCGCTTCACCCGGCACGCCGTCGCGCAGATCCGACGCGTCTTCGGCATCGACCTGCGGCGCTGAGAGGCCCGCACAGGAAAGTGCCCCGGCTCGTCCCCACGAGCCGGGGCCATCCCTTTCCCCCGCGTCCCGGATCAGCGGATCCCGCCTCCTCCTCAGTCAGCGGGTTCCTCCGGTGACGCGTTGAGAACAGTGAACACGCGCTGCCGGGAAAAGCACTGTGCCGAGGCTGTTCATTCCCTGGTAATCCGGGGCACGGACGCCCCGGAGTCCTCGCTGACCTGCATCGCATCGAGGATCGAGAAGCTCGCGTGCCCCAGCAGACGCAGCAGCCGGACCAGTCGGTCGAAGGCGATCGCGCCCGCCACCGCGCGCATCACCGCCACGTCCTGCGAGACGGACGGCCCGGTGCCCGCCGGCACCGCCCCGGTGCTCATCCAGTCCACGTCCGAACGGGCGATCTGCGCCATCGGCTCCGCGTAGCGCAGCAGCATCCCCAGATCCGTCGGCGCCTCCCACTCCTCCAGGGAGCGCAGCAGCCGATCCAGCGCACGGCGCGGGGCGGAGTCGACGTCCGGCCAGCCCAGGTGCGCGAGCAGCGGGGCGATCGAGGGATGTTCGCCGCCCGCCGCCTGCGCCCCGTCCTCCCCGCCCGCTGCGCTCTCCCCGTCGGTCGGATCCTCGAGGCCCAGGGCGAGGGTCTGCGACTCGGCGAGCACCTCGATCAGCGGCACGTCGGGATCGTCGAGCAGAGCCGTCACCCGCGCGATCCGCGCGATCGGGGCGCCAGCGACCTCGCGCAGCACCTGGATCAGCTCGAGGCGCTCGACGTGGGCACGGCCGTAGTCCTGCCGGGTCGTCGTGATCCGCGCGCCCGGCGGCAGCAGCCCCTCGCGCCGGTAGTACTTGATCGAGGCGGCGGAGACCCCCGTCGCCTCCGCGAGCTCGTGCAGGAGCATGACCCGTTCTCCCCTCGGATAGTGCGCCGACCAGCGACTATCTTGATGGCGCCGGCGTGGATAGCGACACTATCGTCTCTCGCATGGACGCTCTCACGCCGATGCTCGCCCTCCACGCCGTCTCCGCCCTCGTCATCCTGCTGCTCGGGCCCCTCCAGATCCTCCGTCGGCGCCGCGACCGCGCACACCGGATCCTCGGCGGCGTGTGGGCGGCGGCGATGGTGGTCACCTGCCTGTCGAGCTTCGGGATGATCGACGACGGGCTCAGCTGGCTGCACGGGCTGTCGGTCTGGACCCTCGTCTGCCTCGTCGCGGCGATCGTCGGCATCCGCAGCGGGAGCGTCGAGGTGCACCGCGGCTTCATGGTCGGCTCCTATCTCGGGACCCTCAGCGCCTTCGCCTTCGCGGCGCTGGTGCCCGTGCGGCTGATCCCGCAGCTGCTGCGCAGCGAGCCGCTGATCGTGGTGGTGACGATGCTGGCGGTCGCCGCGGCGCTCACGGTGCTGGTGGTGACGGTGGTGCGCTCTCAGCCGCCGACGGGGACGCGGAACTCGCTGCCGCCGGTGCCGACCTCGTCGGTGTAGCTGATCTCCGCGAGCACCGTGCTCTCGGGGACGTCGGCGTACAGCTGCGCCTCCGCCTCCTCGCCGGCCGAGATCTCCGGGCCGGAGGTCGAGAAGGCCCCGTAGCGGATGTCGATCTCCGCGCCGGAGTCGTCGTAGAGGCGGAAGCGGTCGGCGCCGAGCCCGATGGACTCAGAGCTGCTGTTCTGGATCGTCACCGCCACGCCGATGAACTTGTCGTTCTCCGGGGTCTTCGTCTCGCCGCCCAGCTCGAGGGTGGTCCCCTCCTCGGGCTTCGAGACCGTCAGCGTGAAGATCTCGTCGCTCGGCGAGGTGGCATCGGCCGAGGGGCCCTCGGTGGGCTTGTCCACCGGCTGGTCGGTCTCGATCTCGGTGGGCGCCTCCGAGGTGGGAGTGCTCGGGTCGTCGGTGGGATCGTCGGAGGGGTCCTCGCTCGGGGGAGGGTCCACGATCGAGGTCGGGGGCGACGTCGGCTCCTCGCCGCCGTCCTGGCCGACGAGATAGAGGCCGACGCCGATGCCGGCGACGACCAGCAGCGGCACGAGCACGCAGCCGCAGGCCAGCGCGATGTACAGCGGGGTGCGGCTCTTCGCGGGCGGGAGCGGGGGCGCTCCGGTCGGCGGGGTCGGCGGCATGCCGTACGGGGTGCTCATGAAGGTCCTCCACCTCTGCCGGGAGCGTCGTGGACCACGCTATCCCGGGGCCGGGCGGGGCGCGATGGGGAGGACTCCCCGTCGGACCCCGGGCCGAGGATCCGCCATACTGGTGAGCGTCCGACGACCAGCCCACCCTGCGGCGGCACGACCGACGAGCGAGACCCGAGCGACGGTGCCGTCCGAGGAGGAGACGAGCACCGTGCTGACGAGACTCCACGACGCGCTGCGACTGCGCACTTCCCCCACGATCTTCTTCGGCTCGGCGGCGATCATCCTCGCCTTCGTGATCGCCACGATCGCCTTCACCGAGCCGATGGGGGCGGCGACCGACAGCGCCTCGCAATGGCTGATGACCAACCTCGGATGGTTCTACATCCTCGGCGTCACCGTGTTCCTGGCGTTCCTGATCTTCATCGCCGTCGGTCGCTTCGGCCGCGTCAAGCTCGGCCCCGACGACGAGCCGCCCGAGCACTCCGGCACGGCCTGGTTCGCCATGCTCTTCGCCGCCGGCATCGGCTCGATCCTGATGTTCTGGGGCGTCGCCGAGCCGATCAGCCACTTCGGCGACCCGCCGCGCGCCACCGAGCTCGGCCTCGAAGCCGGCACCTGGGCCGCCGCCCGGGACGCCATGAACTTCACCTACTACCACTTCACACTGCACACCTGGGCGATCTTCACCCTGCCCGCCCTGTGCTTCGCCTACTTCATCCACAAGCGGAACCTGCCCCCGCGCGTGAGCTCGATCTTCCAGCCGCTGCTCGGCGAGAGCATCCACGGGCCGATCGGCAAGATCATCGACATCATCGCGATCATCGGCACCGTCTTCGGGGTCGCGGTCTCGGTGGGGCTGGGCACCCTGCAGATCAACGGCGGCCTCAACCAGCTGTTCGGGGTCCCGGAGAACGCGGTATGGAACCTCGTCATCATCGGCGTGGTCAGCGGGCTGGCGCTGATCTCGGTGTCCCTCGGCCTGGAGAAGGGGATCAAGGTCCTCTCCAACCTCAACATCGTCATGGCCGTGCTGCTGCTGCTGTTCGTGCTGGTCGCCGGCGGCTCGACCCTCTTCGTCATCAAGGGGACCCTGGAGTCCTTCGGCAACTACCTGGTCGCCCTGCCGGAGCTCGCGCTGTGGAACGACACCCAGGCCGACTCCGGCTGGCAGAACACCTGGACCGTCTTCTACTGGGCGTGGACCATCACCTGGTCGCCCTTCGTGGGCATCTTCATCGCCCGCATCTCCAAGGGCCGCACCATCCGCCAGTTCGTCTCCGGCGTGCTCGCGGTGCCGGCCGGTTTCTCCGTGATCTGGTTCGGGATCTTCGGCTACGCGAGCTTCGACATCGAGCTGCGCGGCGAGGGCGGGCTCGTGGACCGCGTCGTGGGCGACGGGGACATCCCCGGCGCGCTGTTCGCATTCCTGGACAACTACCCGGCCGCGTTCTTCGTCTCGATGATCGCGATCATCGTGGTGGTGATCTTCTTCGTCACCTCCGTGGACTCCGCGGCCCTGGTCACCGACTCGATGGCCAACGGTCACGAGGACTACAACCCGCTGGGCCAGCGCATCTTCTGGGGCGTCGCGATCGGGCTGATCACCGCGACGCTGCTGGTGTTCTCCGGCGAGGACGGTCTGACCGCACTGCAGTCCACGATCATCCTCGTCGGCCTGCCGTTCTTCATCATGGGCTGGTTCCAGATGTACGCCCTGCTGCGCGCGCTGAAGGAGGACGCCGGCGAGCTGCCGCAGATCCGCACCCGCGAATGGGCGCAGGTGCTGCCGCCCGAGGAGTACGAGCGGCGCGAGGAGGACGAGGAGTACGACACCGACGACTACGTCGTCGAGCCGACCTTTACCACCGAGGTGCCGGTCATGAGCGACATCTACGAGGACATCGAGGAGGTCGAGCTCGACACGGCGCCCGATGCCGGGACGCTGCCGGCCCGCACCGGCAGCGCACGGGCGGCGCTGCCGGAGGACGGGCGGGACGTGTCGCGCTGAGGCGCCCGACCCGTCCGAGGATCAGGCGGGGTCGACCTGGTGGCGTCCCGCGCTGCGGCGGTAGTACATCGCCAGCACCGCGCCGGAGAGGTTGTGCCAGATCGAGAAGATCGCGGCCGGCAGCGCGGCGGCCGGGCTGAACGACGCCGCGGCGAGCGTCGCGGCGAGGCCCGAGTTCTGCATCCCGACCTCGACGGAGGTGGTGCGGGCGGCGCGCTCGCCCTGGCGCAGCAGGCGGGCGGCCCAGTAGCCGATCAGGTAGCCGAGGCCGTTGTGCAGCACCACGGCCAGCAGCACGATCGCTCCGGCGGAGACGATCGCTTCGGTCGAGCCGGAGACCACGGAGACGACGACCAGCGAGATGCCGGCGACGGAGACCCACGGCAGGGCCGGCAGGATCCGGTCCACGAGCTTCCCGGCGATCAGGCGCACCACCAGGCCGCCGACCACCGGGATCAGCACCATCTGCACGATCGACAGCGCCATCGAGCCCGCGTCCACGGGGAGGTACGAGCCGGCGAGCCAGAGGGTCAGCAGGGGGGTGAACAGCGGGGCGAGCAGGGTCGAGATCGAGGTCATCGTCACCGACAGTGCGGTGTCCGCCTTCGCGAGATAGCAGATCACGTTCGAGCTGGTGCCGCCGGGGGCGCAGCCCACGAGGATCACGCCAACGGCCAGCTCGGGGGGCAGCTGCAGCAGCAGCGAGACCCCGAGCCCGATCAGCGGCATGATCACGTACTGGGCCACGACGCCGATGAGCACCGGTAGCGGGCGGCGCACGACGAGTGCGAAGTCCGGGAGCGTGAGGGTGAGTCCCATCGCGAACATGATCACGCCCAGGTAGATGCTCGTGAACGGCGCAAGGGCCTGGCCCACGGGCGGGGCGAGGAAGCCGATCGCCGCGGCGACGAGGATCAGGGCGGGGAAGACCGTCACCGCGATGCGCGCGGAGCGGTCCTCCGAGGCGCGCGCGGTGCTCGCGGGCGCGGGGGAGGGGGTCTGGGTGCTCATGGGAGCACTGTACTGCCCTGTGAGACGGCTGTCCGAGATGTGGACGCCTGGTGGTCGTGCCGGCCGTCAGCCCCGCTGGCGCGCCGGGACCTGCCAGGCGTGCACCGGCTCACCCGAGTCGACGGCGGCGCGATAGAGGCGGGTCATCTCCGCGAGCGCCTGCTCACGGGTGCCGCCACGCAGCTCGAGCGAGGTGACGGTGTCGATCTGCCAGCGGGCGCCGTTGCGGCCCGTGCGGGCGCGCTCAGTGAGGATCTCCTGGTAGCGGGCGATCACCTGTGCGTCGGCGCCGAGCTCGCGCAGCCCCTGCATCGCCTGCGGGATCAGATGCTCCTGGAGGAGGTCCGCGACCCGCACCCGGCCCACCTTCGGCCAGCGCACCCGCGCCTCGAGGCCCCAGCGCGCGCACTGCTGGAAGGACTCGTCGGCCTGCTCGAAGCTCATCCGCGACCACAGCGGCCGGCGCTCGTGCACCAGCGAGCGGACGATGCCGTAGAAGAACGCGGCGTTCGCGGCCATGTCCGCGGGAGTCGGGCCGGCCGGCAGCAGGCGGTTCTCCAGCCGCAGATGGGGCAGGTCCGTGCCGGGGTCGTAGATCGGCCGGTTCCAGCGCCACACCGTGCCGTTGTGGAGCATCAGCTCGTGCAGGCGGGGGGAGTGGCCATCGGTCAGCAGCGGCTCCTCCGCCATCTCCCGCGACTCGGGGATCAGCGCCGGGAACAGGCGCACGTTCTCCTCGAAGAGGTCGAACATCGAGGTGATCCAGCGCTCCCCGAACCACACCCGCGGCCGCACCCCCTGCGCCGCGTACTCGGGCGGGCGCGTGTCCAGCGCCTGCACGAAGGTGGGGATGCGGGTCTCGTGCCACAGCCGCCTGCCCAGCAGGAACGGGGAGTTCGCGGCGAGCGCGACCTGCGGGCCTGCGATCGCCTGCGCCGCGTTCCAGGCGGCCGCGAACTGCTCCGGCGGCACCTGCAGGTGCAGCTGCATCGAGGTGCACGCGCTCTCCGGCGCGACCGAGTCGAAGGTGGTGTCCACGCCGCGGCCCTCGCCCTCGATCCGCAGGGTGATCTTCTCGCCGCGGGCCTCCATCACGCTGGACTCCAGCGCCTCGTAGCGGGCGCCCGGGGCGCGCCACGCCTCGTCGGCGAAGAGGTCCTCGGAGATCGTGGGCAGGTGGCCGACGGGGACCACGCGCGCCCCGCGGGCCTGCGCCGCCTCGTCGGCCCGGTCGACGGCGGCGCCGAGCGCCGTCTCCAGCTCGCGCAGCCCGGTCCCCGTCGGATGGGTCACCGGGAGGTTCGCCTCGAGGTTGAACCGGCCGATCTCGTGGACGTACTGCTCGTCGCCGAGGTCCTCCAGCAGGGTGTCCGCGATCAGCGCCGGGGCCATCGAGTCGCGGTCGGCGAGGTTCATCTCCAGCTCGACGCCGACGGTCCCTTCGTCCACGAACTCGGCCGTGTCCAGGAAGCTCTCGAAGAGGTCGAGATTCCGTCGCAGCTCCCGCCGATAGCGGGTGCGCTGGGAACGGGTGTACTCGGTGCTGCCGATCTCGCGTCCCATGGGGGTGACCTCCGGTCCTGACGGGTGTGCTCGCTCATCCAAGCACGTGCGGGGGCGGTGCGGCAGGGTCCATCCGCCCCGCGGGAGATGGCGCACATCCGGGGACGGGATTGCCGTGGTGGACTGCGGGTCCCGCGCTGCGGGGCGAGGAGCACCGCGCCGCGGTGGTCCACTGTCTCGACGAGGGCGTGGTGGAGGCCGTGCCGCTGTGGAACACCTGGGGCTCGGTGCCTGCCGCGCGGGAGCTGATCACCCGGTCCCAGGCCGGTGACCTGTACATCGACGCGCTCGAGAGCAGGATCCGGCCCGGCGGCGCGTGACAGACTGGGCGGGTGAGCACGCCGATGAACACCTCCCTGCCCTGGCCCGACGGCGCCGAGGTGCTGCCGATCGCCCCGCTGCGCCCGGTCCTGGACCGCCTGGCCTCCCTCGTCACCGTCCACGAGCAGGACGTCGCCATGGTGCCCGGCCTCGCCGTCACCGAGGAGGAGGTCGCCGCCGATCCGCCGCCCGCCCTCGAGCAGCTCGTCGACGAGCTCGGCGGGATCACCCTGCGCGGCCTGCCGGTGCTGACCCTGCTGGTCGAGAACCGCACCGACGTCGGGCCGTACACGCTGCTGGGCGAGGCGACCAGCTACTACCCCCTGTACGAGACCCCGGACACCGCCGTGGTGCTGACCCTCGACGAGCTCGGGACCCCCGGGGCGGTCTACGGCATCGGCGAGGACCTCGCCCTGCAGCTCGCCGCCCCGGACCTGCCCACCTACCTGGGCCTCTTCACCGATGCGCTCGAGGCGACACTCGCCGAGCTCTCCTCCCGCGGCCCCGCCGAGGACGACTCCGAGGGCGAGCGCGCCGAGGCCGCCGAGCAGCTCATGGACGCCCACCTCTTCGCGGCGATCCTCGGCATGGTCGAGGACGTGGCCGAGGCGGAGCTCGTCGCCCCTGCCGCGGGGGAGGCGGACGGTGCGCTCGCGCTCGCCGACCTGCGCGGCGCCGCGCTCGGCACCCGCGTGGACCCGGTGGAGGTCGAGACCGACGGGGACCCGCTGGAGATGCATCTGCGCTGGCGCGAGCACGGCCTCGTGCTCGCCGTGCACGGGGGTTGAGCCGGGCGCGCGGTGACGCCCAGGCACGGCACCTGTGACACCGACGGCGAGGGGCGGATCGCGCACGTCCGGGACCTCCGACGAGCACCGCGCGTCCCCCTAGGAGACCCCCGACTCCGCCGGTCGCGGCCGTGATGGGGAGTCCTCCCCATGGCGGGGTGAGGGCCGGGACGCATAGGTTCGGGGGCGTGCCCGGCGAGGCACGAGGCGGGGACTGCGACACGGTCACTGCGAGGGGAACGGGGAGGCATGAACGGATTCTGGGGGGCGGACGCCGAGGCCCTGCGGACGATGGGCGCGTTCTGCGCCCGGCGTGCGGAGCTGCTCGACGAGCTCGAGGGGCGGCTCTCCGCGGTGATCGAGACCGTCGAGTGGGTGGGGGAGGACGCCGAGCGGTTCCGCGCCGACTGGTCCGGGAGCGTGCGCCCCGGTCTCCAGGACCGCGGTCTCGAGCTGCGCCAGCAGGCGCGACGCCTCGCCCAGCACGCCGAGGAGCAGGAGGCCGCCTCGAGCCCCGACAGCTTCGGCGGCCCCTGGTCGAACCCTGGCGAGTTCCTCGCGGACATGGCGCGGAGGGCGCAGGGGATGCTGCGGGACCTGCTCGGCGGCGGCGCGCTAGGCGGCGAGGGCGGGCCCGCGGGCCGCTTCGCCGACATGCTGCGCGAGGCGCTCGCCACCCCCGAGGGGCGGGCCGCGCTGCTCGGCGCCTTCCTCGGGAGCCTGCTCGGCGGGCTGCTCGCCGACCTCGTCCTGCGCGGTCTCGCCCTCGGCATGCTGCTCGAGGAGCTGCTGGCCGGGCTCGGCGCCGGCGGCGGGCTCGGGAACCTGATCGGGGAGGAGGGGCGCCTGGGTGAGGGGTCCGGTGGCGGTGCCGGTGGTGGCGCCGACGGCGCTGCCGGTGGAGGAGCCGGTGCGGGCGCTGGAGCCGGCGTAGAGGGTGCTGGTGGTTCCGGTGGGTCCTGGAGCGGTGCGGGGGAGTCCGCGTCCGGCGGGGCCGGGGGCGGGTCCGGTGGTGGTTCCGACGGCGGCTCGTCGTCGGGCGGCGGGTCCGGCGGGGGCGGTGCCGAGGGGGCCGGTGGATCCGGCGGCGCCGAGGCGGGTGCTGCGGGGACCGGGAGCGAGGCCCCTGCGCAGGGCGGCGCGATGGGTCTGCAGGGACTCGTGGACGGCCCGGCGCAGAGCGCCGGCTCGCTGCCCGCGGGGCGGCTCGAGGCGCCCGGCGCCGAGGAGCACGGCACCCTGTTCGAGCGCCTGGTGGCCATGATCGGAGAGATGCTCGGCGGCGCCACCGGCGGCGACGCCCCGAGCCCGCGCGGCGCCTCGGCGATCGGCGAGGGGATCGGCTGGGGCTGAGCCGTCGGCGCGGCAGGTCTACCCTGGTGAGACGGCTCCGCACCCCTGCGGGCCCCGTGAAGGAGCAGTGACATGACCGCGACCAGCCCCCGTACCCCCGCCCCGGTGCTCGTGCTCGTCCCCGGCGCGACCGGGGCCCCGTCGGGCGGCGGACCCGGCTACCGCCTCGCCGACCCCACGGTCCCGCAGCTCTCCGTCACCGACCTCGTCGCCACCCGCGGCGACGGCGTCTTCGAGACCATCGGCGCCTTCGACGGCAGCCCTGTCAACGTCGGCCCTCACCTCGCCCGCCTCGCCCGCAGCGCCGAGATGATCGACCTGCCCGCCCCGGACCAGGCGCTGCTCGCCGAGGCGGTCGACGCCGCGATCGCCGCCCACGAGGCCGTCGCCGAGCTCAGCGTGCGTGTGATGTACACCCGCGGCGTCGAGGGCACCGGCACGCCCACCTGCTGGATCCACGCCAAGGCCTCCGACGACTGGAGCCCGTACCGGGCCGGGATGAAGGTGGCCGTGCTGGACCGGGGCCTGGCGACCACCGCCGCGGAGACCAGCCCCTGGCTGCTGCAGGGCGCGAAGACCCTCAGTTACGCCGTGAACATGGCCGCGGTGCGCGAGGCGAAGCGCCGCGGCGCCGCCGACGTCCTCTTCGTCTCCAGCGACGGCTACGCCCTCGAGGGCCCCACCTCCACCCTGCTCGTGCGCCGCGGCGACACCTTCCTCACCACCCCCGCGAGCGCCGGCGTGCTCGCGGGCACCGCTGTCGCGACCCTCTTCGAATGGCTGCGCGAGCAGCAGGGCCTCGCCACCGGTGAGGAGCTCATGACCATCGAGGACGTCAAGGGCTCCGACGGCGCCTGGCTGCTGTCCTCCACCCGCCTCGCCGCCCCGATCACCCACCTCGACGAGCACGAGCTGCCCGTCGACGCCGAGCTCACCGCCCGCTTCGAGCGCGTGCTCAAGGGCGGGATCTGATCAGGCGCGGGACCTGAGCGCGAGCACCTCGCGGGCGAGGTCGACATCGACCACCAGGGTGTCGATCGCGCCGCTGCGCAGCACCCCCACCGCCCCGGGCGCCTTCTCCTCACCGGCCGCGACGCCCAGGACCTCCGGGATCCGCAGCAGCTCCGAGAAGGTCACCGCGAGCACCCGCTGATCCGTCGGCGCCCCGAGCGGGATCCCGTCGGCGTCCACGAACCGGCCGCACACATCGCCCACCGGGCGCTGCGCCTCGAAGGCCTCGCGCTCCTCCTCGCCGAGCGCCATCAGGTCCAGCACGTGCGGGGAGGAGTGCACGCCGAGCGAGCCGATGCCCACCACCGCGAGCTCGACCTGCGCGGCCGCCTCCAGCACGGTGCGGATCGAGGACTCCGCCCGCAGCGTGGCGACCGCCGTCGCGGACTCCAGCACCGCCGGGGCGTAGAGCGTCCGCGGCGTCGCTCCGAGCCGCGAGGCGAGCACCCGCAGCACGGACTCGCCGGAGTCGAACTGGTCCAGGGCGCTGTGCCCGCCCACCAGCGGCAGCACCGTCGGCGTCGGCCGGAGGCGGAGGGAGTCCAGGGCGGCGACGACGCTCTGGACCGTCTGCCCCCAGGAGACGCCGAGGCTGCGCACCCGGCCCGCGCGCTCCGCGATCAGTGCCGCGCCCTGTCGCGCGACCGACTCCATCGCCGAAGCCCGCGGCGCGGAGACCACATGCGCCTCCCGCAGCGAGAACGTCGCCCGCAGCGCTGCCTCGAGCGCCACGTCGCGGCGCGGCGGGCCGTCGGGGTCGTGGATCGTGATCTCGACGATCCCGCGCTCCCGGGCCTGGGAGAGGATCCGCGAGACGTTCGAGCGGGACAGTCCCAGCTCCTTCGCCACCTCCGTCTGCGAGCGGCCCTGCTCGTGATACAGGCGCGCCGCGCGCACCACGAGGGCGGTGTCTCGAGGGGCGGGCATGGGCTCTCCTGGCGGGCGGCGGCGCGAGACGCGCCGGACGGAACGAGTCCAGCGTACGCAGGTGAGCGCCGACGGGTGCCAGAATCAGGGGGTCGCCGTCCGGGAGGAACCATGAGCACAGATCCGCGCACGCCCCGCGCACCGCTCGCGCTGAGCCTCGTCCTCGCCCGCCTCGAGGCGGCCGACGCGGCCGACGCGCTGCGCACCCTCGCCGGGCACCTGCTGGACGACGGCGCCGTCACCGACGCCTTCCCCGAAGCGCTGCAGGCGCGCGAGCAGCGCTACCCGACGGGCCTGCCCACCCCGATCCCCACCGCGATCCCGCACGCAGACCCCGAGCACGTGCTCGTCCCGGGCCTGGCGCTCGCGACCCTCGCCCGCCCCGTCGCCTTCGGGGAGATGGGGGCCGGCGGCGGGGAGGTCCCGGTGCAGCTGCTGGCCATGCCGCTGCTGACCGACGCGCGCGATCACCTCGCCGCCCTGCAGCGCCTGATGGGCCTGCTGCAGGACGAGCAGGCGGTCGCCGCGCTGCTCGAGGCCGAGGACGCCGAGACTCTGCGGGCACGGGCCGAGGCGCTGCTGGGGCGTGCCGAGGACGAGGAGGAGATCGCATGAGGAACCCCAGGCTGGGAGTGAAGGCGCTGATCGTCCGCGAGGGGCAGGTGCTGATGAACCGCTACCTGGAACCGGACGGTCGGGAGGTGTTCGCCCTTCCCGGCGGCGGGCAGGAGCACGGCGAGGACCAGACCGCGGCGATGGTCCGCGAGTGCCGCGAGGAGATCGGCGCCGAGGTCGAGGTGCACCAGCCCGCCTGTCTGTTCGAGATCATGATGGACCGACGCATGGTCGACGGCGCCCCGATCCCGCCGTTCCACCAGGTCAACATCGCCTACTGGTGCGGCCTGGCCGAGGGGGAGGAGCCCGGGGAGGGCACCGAGCCGGACCCCGGCCAGGCCGGCACCGCCTGGCTGGCGCTGGACCGGCTCGGCGAGCACGTCGTCCACCCGCCCGAGCTCGCCAGCTGGCTCGAGCAGGACCCCGGCTCCCGACCGTTCAGCCTCGGAGTGTGCCGCAGCTGAGCGAGCGATAGCCTGGGGGAGTGTCCAGCGGCGGTCGAGTCCGCCGCGACCCGAGAGCAAGGAGCCCCATGACCACCTCGCCCCGCATCGACTTCCACGACGGCCGCTCCATCCCGCAGCTCGGCTACGGCGTGTGGCAGGTCGAGAACGAGGTCGCCGCCGACGTCGTCGTCAAGGCCCTCGAGGCCGGCTACCGCCACGTCGACACCGCCCGCGGCTACAACAACGAGGCCGGCGTCGGCCAGGCCGTGAAGTCCGCCGGCCTCCCGCGCGACGAGGTCTTCGTGACCTCGAAGGTCCCCAACCAGGACCAGGGCCGCGACGCGACCCTGCGCTCCTTCGACGCGACCATGGAGGACCTGGGCCTCGACGAGCTCGACCTCTACCTCATCCACTGGCCCGCCCCGTCCAAGGGCCTGGCCCTGGAGACCTGGAAGGCGCTCGTGGAGCTCAAGGAGCAGGGCCGGATCCGCTCCATCGGCGTCTCGAACTTCCGCCGCGAGGACATCGAGACGATCGAGGCCGAGACCGGCGTGCTGCCCGTCCTGAACCAGATCGAGGTCCACCCGTACCTCGGCAACGCCGAGCTGCGCGCCTTCCACGCCGAGAAGGGCATCGTCACCGAGGCCTGGTCGCCGCTGGGCCAGGGCGGCGGCGAGCTCGAGGACCCGGTGGTCACCGCCGTCGCCGAGGCGCACGGCGTGAGCCCCGCCCAGGTGCTGCTCGCCTGGAACCTCGCGCTCGGCAACGTGGTGGTCTCGAAGTCCGTCACCCCCGAGCGGATCGCCGCGAACCTCGCCTCCCTCGAGCTCACGCTCACCGATGACGAGATCGCGAAGATCGCCGCCCTCGACAAGGGCGCCGCCGGCCGCCAGGGCCCGGACCCCGACACCTTCGCCGGTCACCAGGGCGCCTGAGCTCGACCCGTACGGCCGCGGCCGCGCCGCACGCCACGACGCGCCGCGTCTCCCCGCAGGGAGGCGCGGCGCGTCGTCGTGCGGGGCGGGTCCCGGCGAGGACGGCTCCGCCGGGGTGATGCCCTCGCCGCCCGGCCGCCTCCACGAGCCCGGCCGCGGAGGGTTTTGCTGCCGTGAGGACTCATCTGCGCCCTGACATGAGTCGTGGCGTCACAGAAGTTGCGGGCGGCGCAGCCTTAGGGTCGGGCTCTGACACACCGGTGCCGGTGCCGGACAGGAGAGGGATGTGAGCACACCGCAGAGTCCCGATCCCGAGCAGCGATTCATCGCGCTGTTCGACGGCACATACGGCGACGTCCTCCGCTTCGTTTGCCGTCGGCACGGGGATGAGGGCGCGGAGGACGTCGTCGCCGAGGCCTTCCTGGTCGCCTGGCGCAGGCTCGAGGACCTGCCCGAGGATCCCGGCGACGCCCGGGCCTGGCTGTTCGGCATCGCGCGGGGGACGCTCGCGAACTCGCGGCGCAGCGATCGTCGCCGGGACGCGCTCGGTGTGCGGCTCGCGGGCCATGACGCCCGAGCCGGGCAGGCGAACGACGACGCGGCGACGCTGCGGCTCGATGTCGGCCGCTCCTGGACGCACCTCACCCAGACGGAGCAGGAGGTCATCGCGCTCACCGTGCTCGACGGTCTCACCTCGAGGCAGGCCGCCCGAGTTCTCGGCACCACTCCGGTCGCCTACCGGCTGCGGCTCTCCCGCGCCCGGCGACGGCTGCGTCGCCTGGTGGAGGGCGGCCCTCTGCCGAGCCCCCGTACCGCCGCCGACCGCACCGCACGCCCTGCCGACACCGCCTGGGAGGCGACCTCATGAGGACCACGACGCTCGAGAACACCTTGCGGACGCTCGATCCGGCTCCGCCGACAGGCGACGGACGCCCCGCACGGGCCGATGCGGATCTCCACCGGATCCTCGCCACCCCGCGCGACGGCGGCGGCCGCTCGGATCACCCGTCTGTCGGCGACCGTCCTGCCGTCGGCGCCCGCCCGCTCGTCGGCCGTCCTCGACGTGCGCGATGGCGCGCCGGGCTCGTCGCCGTCGCCGCGGCGACGCTGATGGTGACGACGGGCGTGGTCGGAGTCGACATCCTGCGGCCCACGACGGCTTCCGCGACATGGACACCGGTGGGGGAGGCAGTTCCCGCCGATGCTCCCGGGGTCCAGCAGTGCGAGCAGTGGTGGCAGGTCGAGTCCTCCGAGCTCCGACCGGTCCTGCAGGAGCGCCGCGGGGACACCACCCTGGTCCTCGCCGCCGACGATCAGGGCCGCGAGCTGCTGTGCACCGCGACCCTGAGGGACGGGCAGGAGCCGATCGGCGGGAGGACCTCGGTGGAGGACCCTCCGATCGCCCGGCTCGCGCCGCACGAGGTCTCGACGACCTTCGTCGTCACGACATTCGACGAGGCCATGCCGCAGAACGGGTGGCAGGCCGAGGGATCCACGGCTGTCGCCGGCGACGTCGGGGAGGACGTGACACGGGTGGTGCTCGAGACCGGCGCAGGGCCGGTCGAGGCAAGTCTCGCCGAAGGTCGCTTCGCCGCCTGGTGGCCGATCGAGGACGACTCCGACCCCCACCCCGAGGTGCGTGCGCAGATCACCACCGCCGACGGGGAGACCCGGACCGTGACGCTGCGCGAGCGGGGCTGACCCGGCGGGGTCGTAGGCTCGGGGCATGTCGCTGCCCACCGCCGCCGCCCCGACCGAGGTGCGCCTCGCGCACTGCCTGCTCGACGCCGACGGCGCCGTGCTCTCCGCCGCGAGGGCCGACGAGCCGTTCTACGCCGCGAGCACCATCAAGCTGCACCTGCTGCTGGCCGTGCTGCGCGCCGCCGAGCAGGGCGAGCTCGACCTCGACGCGGAGCTGCCCGCGACGCGCACCTTCACCGGCGCCGACGGGGAGGAGTTCACCCTGTCCGGCGAGCACGTCGATCCCACCCACCCCGAGCCCGGCGCCCCGATCGCGCTCCGCGATCTCGCGACGAGAATGATCGACCGCTCCAGCAACGAGGCGACCGACCAGCTGCTCGAGCTCGTCGGCCTCGATGCCATCGCGGCGGTCGTCGGTGAGCTGGGGCTCGGGGCGACCCGGGTCGAGAGGCTGATCGGGGACGCCGCGGCCCTCGAGCGGGGACTCACCAACGAGACCTCCGCCGCGGACCTCGCCCGCACCATGCACCACCTCGTCGCGGGCACCGGCCTCGCCGCCGATTCCCGCGAGCTCGCCCTCGCGACCCTGCACGCCCAGACGATCCCGATCATCGGGACCGTGCTGCGCGACGGTGTCCGATGGGGGTCGAAGTCCGGGTGGGTCGACGGCTACCGGCACGACGTCGCCGACGTCGAGGATCCCGCCGGGGCCGGGCGCCGGATCCTCGCAGTGATGACCGCGGGACTCGCGGAGGACGAGGCCGATGCGCGGATCGTGGCTCTCGCCAGGGAGCTCCTGCCCGGCCTCACCGCCTGAGAGCGGAGCTCGAGGGCAGGCCGCACGCGGCTCAGGCGTCGATCACGCGACGCGCCCCGGCGTACTCCCCGGTCGGGTCGTACTCGGTCAGCGACATGATCTCCACGCTGCGCGCCGCGTTCGGGGCCTGCATGATCAGGTCGTCCCCGAGGTACAGGGCGACGTGGCGGATCGAGTCGCCGCCCGGCTCCGTCGCGAAGAACACCAGGTCGCCACGGCGCAGGTCCTCCCGCGCCACCTCCGCGAGACCGGAGTGGTTCATCTGGTCCCCGGCGTCGCGGGCGATCGAGATGCCGTGGTGGTGGAAGAGCGTGTACGTGTACCCG
This sequence comes from Brachybacterium atlanticum, assembly GCF_025669985.1. NCBI lineage: Bacteria > Bacillati > Actinomycetota > Actinomycetes > Micrococcales > Dermabacteraceae > Brachybacterium > Brachybacterium atlanticum. The sequence continues at coordinate 86,677 of NZ_JAKJJW010000013.1, forward strand.
GAGCAGTCGAAGCCCCAGGCGCTCACGCCCGCCCACAGGTAGCGCAGGCCCAGGAAGCGCTCGCCGGTGGCGATCACGTCCTCGACCGTCGGTGCCGGCGGCTGCTCGCCCTGCGCCCGCACCACCACGTCGGCGGCCGGGAGATAGGCGGGACGACCGCCGGGGACGGCGACCTTCACGGCCTTCGCGGTGCGGCCGAGCACCGGCAGGATCGTGTCGAAGGAGACGTCGATCCCGGGATGGTTCCCGGACGGCGTCCCGGTGAGGGTGCTGGTCAGCGCGGTGACGGTCGCGGTCTGGGAGGTCTCGGCGCGGCGGGCGAAGCCCTCGTCGACCACGAGATGGGAGACCGGGACCCAGCCGGGATAGCCGCGCGGATCGCGCGGGGTGGACTGCGCGGTGACGACCACGTGGGCCCATTCCCCGTCGATCTCGTCGACGATCACCTCGCTGCCGAGCACCGCCTGGCTCTCCAGCTCGCCCGTCAGCCAGCGGCGGGTCTCGGTGTCCTCCATGTTCGCGTTCCAGGCGTCGAGGTCGACGGGGGCCGACACCGCCGGGTCGTCGATCCCGGGCCGGTTCGTGCGCGGATCGACCCACAGCGTCGTCGCGGAGACGGCGACATGGGCGCGATCGCCCGGCGCGGGCGCCGTGCCGGCGGCGGGCCGCGGCGCGGGGGCGGCGGAGGCGGGACCGAGCGCGGCGAGGGAGGCGACGGCGAGGCCGGCGGTGCCGGTCGCGGCCAGGCGCAGCCCGTCGCGTCGGGTGAGGTCGGGGAATCGGCGGATGGTCATGGCATCTCCTTCAGGGGGTCGGCGCCGGGGCGCCGACGGGGGAGGGGCGTGAGGGATCGGGGACGGTCGGACATCTGGCTGCTCACCGATCACCTCCCTCGGCGTCCTCGTCGGGGCGGAGCAGCTCGAGGCCGAGCCCGGGCCCGCCCGCGAGGCGCAGCACGCCGTGCTCCTGGACGATCCCGCCGCGGGGCAGCGCGGAGGCGAACCAGGCCGGCGGGTCCAGGTCGATCATCGTGATCGCCGGGTGCGCGAGCGCCAGGTGCGCGGCGGCCGTGATCGAGATGCGCGGCTCCATCATGGCCCCCAGCATGCAGTCGATCCCGGCCCGACGTGCCGCCTCGGCGACCTCGATCGCGCCGCGCAGCCCGCCGGTCTTGGCGAGCTTGATGTTCAACAGGTCGCAGGCCCGCGCCTCGATGAGCCGGTGCGCATCGGCCGCCGACCACACGGCCTCGTCGGCCATGATCGGCAGCGACGTCGCGGCGGTGACGCGGGCGAGCCCCTCCACGTCGCCGGCCTCGACGGGCTGCTCGACGAGCTCGACGGGCAGTCCGTCCTTCTCGAACCCGGTGATGATCTCGACCGCCTGGTCGGGCAGCCAGCCCTGGTTCGCATCCAGCCGCAGCCGCGCCGACGGGGCCGCCTCGACGACCGCGGCGAGCCGCTCGCGATCCTCGGCGATGTCGTGGCCGAGCTTGATCTTCAGGATCTCGTGCCCGGCCGCGACGGCCTCCCGCGCCCGCTGCGCCATGGTCTCCGGCTCCTCGAGGGAGACGGTCATGTCGTTGCGCATCGTCGCCTCGGCGCTCCCGCCCAGCAGCTCCACGAGCGGCCGGCCCGCCGCACGGGCCCAGGCGTCGTGGAGGGCGACCTCGAGCGCCGCCTTCGCGCTCGTCGCCCCGGGCATCGCCCCCGCGATCCGGGCGGAGAGCTCGCCGATCGTGCCCCGCTCGCCGCGCAGCGCGGCGCCGAGCGGCCCGTCGAGCGCGGCGAGGATGCTGGCGGCATCCTCTCCGGTGACCGCGACGGTCTCCGCGGCCGAGCCCTGCCCGACCGCTCCGCCGGCGAGCTCCACCTCGGCGACCACGTACTCGACCGCCTCGGTGCGGCGGGCGGCGGTGACGAAGGGGTGGCGCAGCGGCGCCCGGTGGCGGTGGCGGCGCACCGCCACCACCTCGAGCGTCGCCCGGTCGGCGCCGTGCTCCGTGGTCCCGGCGGTCACAGGGCGGACATGATCTGCGCGGCGGCGAGACCGAGGAAGGTGCCCAGGAACGAGCCCATCAGCGCCATCAGCACGCCGACCGGCACGAGCTGGCGGTTGAAGGCGCTGGCCACGACCGGCGCGGAGGCGATCCCGCCGATGTTCGCGGTCGAGGAGACAGCGATCGAGAACAGGTCGGTGCGGGTGAGCTTGGCGTAGACGACCATGATCGCCAGGTGCACGAGCACGACCAGAAGGCCGATCAGCAGGTACAGGGGCGCCTGCGTGAGCGCGGAGAAGTCCGAGCCGGAGGCGATCTGACCGATCACCACGAACAGCATCAGCGTCGCGATCTCCGTGGACCCGCCGATCCGGCCCAGCGGCGTCTGGGCGATGACGAGACCGAGCACCGAGACGATGACGATCGTCCAGGTGGTGGCGTTGACGACGTCGCCCAGCTCCGGGAGCAGGCCGCCGATCCAGGTCGCGACGACGGAGACGAAGATCGAGCCGAAGACGACGGTCGCGAGGGACTGCACGGTGATCGGCGACTGCTCGGTCTCGAGGTCGTCGCCGTGGTCGGTCAGGTGCGTCGAGCGGGCCTTCGTGAAGCGGTCGAAGCGGCCGGAGACGGCGACGGAGGAGAAGGCGACGGTGAGCCAGATCGAGTAGATGAGGGTGTCGGTGATCAGGGCGTAGCCGAAGATGTTCTCCGGCGCCTGGAGGATGTCCTGCACAGCGACCATGTTCGCGCTGCCGCCGGTCCAGGAGGCCAGCAGTGCGCCGAGCACCTTCCACGCCTCCGGGTGCAGGGCGCTCTGGAAGACGAGGAACACGCCCACCATCGCCACGAACAGGGAGGCGGCGGAGACGGCGTAGGTCAGCAGCAGCCGCGGGCCGAGCTTGATGATGCGGCGCAGGTCGCAGCCGAACAGGAACAGGAGGATCATCGCCGGCAGGACGACGTCCTTCACGGCGGCGATGGGGGCGCGGGTCGCGTCGTCCTGCCCGAACACCCCCAGGGAGTTCAGCGCCGCGCACAGCAGGTACATCAGCACCATGCCGGGCACGTACTTGAACAGCTTCCAGCCGGTGGTGCGCTCGAGCACGATCAGGGCGCACGAGAGCGCCAGCAGGACGCCGAGCATCAGCAGTCCGTCGGTGATCACGGGGTCTCCTCGGTGAGTGGGGAAGGGGATGCGGCCGTGCCCCCGGCGGCTCCGGGGACAAAAAATCGGAAGCACCGGGAACCGGCGCCTCGGGCGAGGCGCGGTGCGGTGCTTCCGACGGGATCCGGTTCGGTGAGGTTCCGGGCGGACGGCTGCGTGTATGCGGTTATGACTCCTGGTCGGGGAGGGCCGACAGGTCGCGGTACTTCGCGGCGGCGCTGCGCACGGCGGCGGCGAGAGCCTTCTGCGAGGACCCGTGGTACCTGTCGGTGATCGACTCCACCAGGGCGTCCTCCTCGAGCAGGGATCGACCGACCACCAGCTCGCGGACGAACTCGACCGTGAGCGTCAGTGTGGCGGTGCAGTCGGCTGCCTGGATGACGTGGGTCTCAGTATCGACGACGAGGCCGACGAAGAACAATCCCCACTGCGTCGTGATCGGATTGTTGCTCGGGGACTTCGCCTCCCCCGTGAGGTAGATCGTGCGGGTCATCCGGTGATCCTATGCGGGTTCTGGAGATGAGGCGCGGCCGACGACGGGAGCGGCCCCGGGCCGGGCGGTGCC